>DNZB01000042.1:0-937 GCA_003506635.1 Parvularcula sp. | reverse complement strand
GGGACTAGATCGTCGGGCGTGATTCCTTAATCACGCCCGACGATCCAGGAATCGCCGCCGGCGGATTGACGCTTCGATTTCACTCCTGTGCATGACAGGCGAGAATCGCTTCCTTCGCTTCGGCGTATTTTTTCGCCTCGTCAAAAAGCGACAAGGCGATTCCTTCGGGCAAGCCGTTCGCCGTCAGCGCGCCCTCGGTCGTCGCGGCGGCGTTTTTCATCGCCTCGCTTTCGGCTTTTGCCTTCGCAAAACTCGCGAGCTCGTCCGAATAGACGACTTCGCGGAACCGGAGCGCTTTGAACAAGGCGTTTACGATGTCGACATATTCGCCGTAGACAAGCGCAAAGCGTTCGTTTCTGATCTCGTCCCGCTTTTTGTTCGCCGAGACGAGGCGCTCTACGCCGCTTACCAGAGCGTTGAACTGGAAGACCCGCGCTTCTTGCCGGGCGCCGATGCTCCGCGCCTGCTTTGCGGTGTAATTCTTGCCGTCCGCGAAACCGCGCTGTTCGAGATCGCCAAAGCCGTCGATCAGCGCATTGATGCGCGCCGACTTTGTCTCGAGGTCCGAACTTGAGGCGGCGTTTGCGTCGCTTCCCAATGAGAGGAGCCGTAATTTGCTTCCGCCGGCAAGGCTCGCCGAAAAAGCCGCGGGCGCCGAGAACACGCCGGCATGTTTCCGGACGCAGGCGAGTTCATTCGCCGCCTGCGCGTAGGCGTCGCGTCGGTCTTTCGGCCGGGCGAAGGTGCGCAGGCTTGTGATCGAAGCGGCGGCGAAAGCGGCGTCCTCAAGATTGCCGCCGTCATAGACCGTGTTGAAGCCCCCATAAGCGGCCGCCGCGAGCAAGGCCGCGTTGAAAAGCCCCTCGGCGCGGTCCCATTTCCGGCTTCGGACGACCGCGACTTCGAGATCGGCCCCAAGGTCCGCGACCATCTTGTC
>DNZB01000263.1 GCA_003506635.1 Parvularcula sp. | reverse complement strand
GGTGATGACGCCGTCGCCCATCGGCAGGCCGCAATGCTCCGCATGATCCATCGACTTGGCGCCGGCATCGCCCGCGGGCTCCATCTGATGGCCCGGCGGATGGGCCGAGGATGCGGCGGGCTCGGCGGCGAAAGCGGAAGCGCTCGCAAAAAGCGACGCAGCAAGAATGAACTGTCTCATGGTGGAATCTCCTGAAGGTGGCGCCGCGCACGCGGCGAAGGGTTGCGAAAAAGCACGACGAAGGCGCGCCCGTCAGCCGGACGCTGTCTCGTCGTCTTAGATCCGCAACCGTGTCTTCAGGCTGACTGGCGTTCGTCGCGGCGGCGCCGCCCAGTGAATCCGTCGCGCCAGCGCGCCGAAATAATGCTGCGGCGTCGATGCAATCGCGGGCGACGCCGCGACCGCGAAACTCTTTTGCAAGGCCGGCAAGGATCCCGTCGCCAATGATCCATCGCCTGCGAGCGCGATGGTCTCGCAGTGACCGCAGTTGCTGGGGGAGGGCGCGGAATGATCCGGCGTTGCGGCGACACCTTCGTCGCCTTGATGATGTGCGTGACTCGAATCGCTTATCGAGGACTGAACAACCGGCGCGGCGTTCTGCGCAGCGCCAAGGCAGGCGCACGCGGCGTGCCCCGCGCTCAGGAACAGCGCGGCGATCGCTAGTAGCATCTGTTTTGCGGCGCCGACCACGGCCGTTGACCATCCCTTCGATGCGCCCTATCTATACCCCTCGGAGGTATAAGTCAAATGCATCACACCCCGTCGAAAGCGGTCATCACGCGATTGCGAAGGATCGAAGGCCAAGTGCGCGGCGTCGCCGGCATGGTCGACGAAGGCCGCTATTGCATCGACATCCTGACGCAGGTGCAGGCGATCAAGGCCGCCCTCAAAAAAGTCGAGGATGAACTCCTGAAAAACCACGCCGCGCATTGCGTCGAAGAGGCGATCCGCGACGGCGACGCTGCGGCCCAGCGCGAGAAGTTCACGGAGCTCGTCGATCTCATGGGAAAATATCGCGGTTGACGCGTCGGATTTCTTCGCCGAGCGCCGAACCCGGCATCTGTCGTCATTCGCATTTCACGCACATCCTCCGTCGATGCGCCGCCCGAAGACCATTCTGGCTCTGCCCGACATTAAGGATTTTAACCCGTGCTCCCTATCCCCGGTCTGGGAAGAAGCATAATTGCGACTCTTAGCAGCGTCGTCTGGATCGCACGACCTTCCTGCTTCTCCCATTTTCGCGCTGGCGTTCGCGCCGAGGGTCGGAGCAGACAGCGCCGCAACATTTGCGGCGATCGCGACCTCGATCAAGGTGGAATGTTCTATGGGAACTATCCTTTGACACGTTGGGGCACGAGAGGCGCCGTTTGACCTGATTTTTCGGGATGCCGTCGGAGCGCCCTTCCAACCCAGATCAAATAGATGGCCGGAATGACGATCAGGGTGAGGAGGGTCGTCGAGACCATGCCGCCGAGCATGGGAAGCGCGATGCGGCGCATCACATCGGAGCCGAGCCCTTCGGTCAGGAAGATCGGCAAGAGGCCCGCCATGATCGTGGCGACCGTCATCAGCTTCGGGCGCACGCGCAGGATGGCGCCGTGCGCGATCGCGTCGTGAAGTTCAGCGAGCGTCGCCGGCGGATGGTCGCGCACCTGCTTGTCGATGTAGAGCAACATCACGACCGCCGTTTCGGCGGCGATTCCACCGAGCGCGATGAAGCCGATGGCGACGGCGACTGAGAGATTGTAGCCGGCGAGGTAGACCGCCCACAGCCCGCCGATGAGTCCGAACGGCACGGACAGCATGATCATCAGCGTGCGGTCGAGCCGCCCGAAATGCAGCATGAGAAGCAGGAAGATGATCGCGACGGCCGCCGGAATCGCGATCTTGAGGCGCGCCGCCGCTTCCTGGAGCTGCTCATATTGTCCCGACCATTCAATCGCATAGCCCATCGGCAGCTCGACGGTTTCATCGACGACGAGCCGCGCCTCCGCGACGAAGCCGCCGAGGTCGCGTCCGGCGATATCGACGAACACCCAGCCCGTCAGCCTTGCGTTCTCGGAGCGGATCATTGGCGGGCCTTCGGTGAACTTGACCGATGCGAGTTCTCCCAAGGGAATGTGCTGGCCTTCGGGCGTCGGCACCAGCACCTCGCCGAGCGCCTCCGCCGTCTCCCTGAAGGGGCGGTCGTAGCGCAGCATGATGTCGTAGCGTTCCCGCCCTTGAACGCTTTCGGCGAGCTTCATGCCGCCGAGCGCCGTCGCGACGACCTCCTGGAAGGCGCCCATGTCGATGTTGCGCCGGGCAAGTTCGTCGCGATCGGGAACGATTTCGAGGTATTTGCCTCCGAGCACGCGATCGGCGAAGGCGGAGCGCACGCCGCGAACGCCGTTGACCGCGCGTTCGACGTCCGCCGAGACGCGCTCGATCTCTTTTAGATCATCGCCGCTGATCTTGATTCCGACCGGCGTTCTGACGCCGGTCGAGACCATGTCCATGCGGATCTTGATCGGATAGCCCCAGCTGTTGATGAGGCCAGGGAGCTTCAAACGCGCGTTCAATTCATCGATCAACGCATCGGGTTTCAGGCCCTTGCGCCATTCGGCGCGCGGTTTCAGCCGGACCCAGGTTTCGATCATATTGAGGGGCGCGGGGTCCGTCGCCGTCTCGGCCTGTCCAGCCTTGCCGAAGACATGCTCGACTTCGGGAATGGTTTTTAACAGCCGGTTCGTCTGACCGAGGATTTCGCGCATCTTGGTCGTCGAGGCGCCGGGCAGGGTCATCGGCATGTAGAGAAGTTCGCCCTCATAGAGCGGCGGCACGAACTCCGATCCTGTCCGCATGAGCGGCCAGGCGACACTCGCGAGCAATAGTCCCGCAATCCCGATCGTCGCCCATTTGAATCGCAACGTGCGGGCGAGGAGCGGCTCGTAAATCCGAATGAAGAATCGGTTCACCGGATTCCTGTCTTCGGCGGCGATCCGTCCACGGATGAGCCAGAGCATGAGAACCGGCACGACGGTCACCGACAGGATCGCCGCAAAAGCCATCGCGTAGGTCTTGGTGAAAGCGAGCGGCGAAAACAGGCGATAGCTCTGCCCCGTGAGCGCAAAGACGGGGAGGAACGAGACCGTGATGATGAGGAGCGAAAAGAACAGCCCGGGCCCGACCTCCTGCGCGGCGGAGACGAGCGCAGTCCTGCGCTCAGCGGGGTCGGGATTTGGGCCCAGCGCCGCCAGTTTTCGGGTTGCGTTCTCGACCATGACGATCGAAGCGTCGACCATCGCGCCGATGGCGATCGCGATGCCGCCAAGCGACATGATGTTGGCGGTAACGCCTTGCGCCGACATGACGATGAAAGCGCCGAGAATGCCGAGGGGCAGCGTGACGATCGCGACAAAAGCCGAGCGCGCATGCAGGAGGAAGATCAATGAGACCAGCGCGACCGCGATTCCTTCCTCGATGAGCTTCTTGCCCAGATATTCGACGGCGCCTTCGATCAGGGGCGCCCGGTCGTAGACGGTGACGATCTCGACGCCCTCGGGAAGCCCCGCTTGCAACGACTTGATCTTCTCCTTGACGCCCTTGATGACGTTGAGCGCGTTCTCCCCGTCGCGCATGACGACGATGCC
>DNZB01000262.1 GCA_003506635.1 Parvularcula sp. | reverse complement strand
GGCATGCCGCAATGATCAGCATGGTCCATTGCGCCCGCGGGCTCGGTCATCGGGTGATCCATCTTGTGGCCTGAAGGCATGGCGAAGGCAGAGGCGCCGGCAAGGGCCAGTGCGAATGCGGCGGACATGAGCAGGGGTCGATTCATGGTGGTTCTCCTTGGTGTGCTAACGGATGAAAGCTGAAGCGGTTTCGGTTGCGCGGAAGGCGCAAAGCGCTGCGGACACGAAAACTGAAAGGTCCGCGACGCCGCCGCGCTGACGCGCGGCAAGCCTCGACTCAGATCAAAAGTCGGTTTTTCAGTGAGACCGGCGACAAGCCGGGCGGCGCCGCCCATCGAAGGCGCGGAACGGCCCTCAAAAACCGCGTCGGCGCTTCACGGGCAATGACGCTGGACACGATAGCGATGACCGGAGTTGCCGCAAGCTTCGGCGCCTGCAGCTTCGCTGCGTCCGGCGCGGCGGCGACCTGGGTTAGCTGACAATGGTCGCAAGCGCCTTCGAAGGGTCCGTCGCCATTTTCACCGGAAGCGCCGCCGTGATCATGATGGCGGGCAGCGCCCGCCGCCTGGTGGGAATGCGCTGCGGCTTCGGCAATTTGTGAATCGGATGCGTCAGAGAAATCGGGTAGGCATGCGCACGCCACGTGCCCCGCGCTGAACACGAGGGCCGCGAACGCCGCAAAGAGATTCTTGAAGCCGAAAGCCATCGAATCTGCCGAGGTCGATCGTTGACCCGCCTTTCAGGATGGATTAATTATACCCCAGCGAGGTATCTGTCAAATGGTTAAACACGGCGTTAGCGCGATCGTGACGAGATTGAAGCGCATCGAAGGACAAGTCAGGGGCGTCATCGGCATGGTCGAGGATGACCGCTATTGCATTGACATCATGACCCAGATCCAGGCGGTCAAGGCGGCTTTGAAAAAGGTCGAGGACGAGATCCTCAAGAATCATACGGCGCATTGCGTCGAGGAAGCGATCTCCAGCCGCAACGCCGCCGCCCAGCGCGCGAAATTCTCAGAACTTGTCGACCTCCTAGGGAAGTACCGGTCGTAGGCTGCGCGCCGACGGCGCGAAACGGCGCCCGACCCAGATGTAATAAATGACGGGAATGACGATCAGCGTGAGGATCGTCGTTGAGACCATGCCGCCGAGCATCGGCAGGGCGATCCGGCGCATCACGTCGGAGCCGAGCCCCTCGGTGAGGAAGATTGGCGCAAGGCCCGCCATGATGGTCGCGACGGTCATCAGTTTCGGCCGCAGGCGCAGGACAGCGCCATGCGTGATCGCAACGAAAAGCTCATCAAGAGTGGCGGGCGGATGGTCGCGAACCTGCTTGTCGATATAAAGGAGCATCACGACGGCGGTCTCGGCGGCGATGCCGCCGAGCGCAATGAAGCCGACAGCGACCGCGACTGAAGTATTGTAGCCGGCGAGATAGACGGCCCAGAGGCCGCCGATGAGGCCGAAGGGCAGGGACAGCATGATCATCAGCGTGCGGTCGAGCCGCCCGAAATGGAGCATCAGAAGGAGGAAGATGATCGCGACGGCGGAGGGTATGGCGATTTTTAGACGGGCGGCGGCTTCCTGAAGCTGCTCATACTGCCCCGACCATTCGATGGCGTAGCCCATCGGGAGGTCAACCGTCTCATCGACGACGCGGCGGGCTTCGGCGACGAAACCGCCGAGATCGCGGCCTTCGATGTCGACAAACACCCAGCCTGTCAGCCGCGCGTTCTCGGAGCGGATCATCGGAGGACCCTCCGTGAATTCGACCGATGCGAGTTCGCCGAGCGGAATATGTTGGCCTTCGGGCGTCGGCACGAGGACGTCGCTGAGCGCTCCCGCGGTTTCCCGAAACGGCCGGTCATAGCGGAGCATGATGTCGTAGCGTTCGCGGCCCTGGACGCTTTCGGCGAGCTTCATGCCGCCGAGCGCCGTTGAAACGACATCCTGGAACGCGCCCATGTCGATGTTGCGCCGCGCGAGTTCGGCGCGATCGGGAACGATTTCAAGATATTTGCCGCCGAGCACGCGGTCGGCGAACGCCGAACGAACGCCTCTGACGCCGTTGACCGCGCGCTCGACATCGGCTGACACGCGGGCGATCTCCTCAAGATCGTTTCCGGAGATTTTGATTCCGACCGGCGTCCTGACGCCGGTTGAAACCATGTCCATGCGGATCTTGACCGGATAACCCCAACTGTTGATCAGGCCGGGAAGCTTCAGGCGCTCGTTCAAGTCGGCGATCAACGCCTCGGGGGTGAGCCCTTCGCGCCATTGCGATCGCGGCTTCAGCCGCATCCACGTCTCGATCATGTTCAACGGCGCAGGATCGGTCGCGGTCTCCGACTGCCCGGCCTTTCCGAACACCTGCTCGACTTCGGGAACGGTCTTCAAGAGACGATTGGTCTGACCGAGGATTTCGCGCATCTTGGTCGCCGAGGCGCCGGGCAGGGTCATCGGCATGTAAAGGAGTTGGCCTTCATACAGCGGCGGCACGAACTCCGATCCCGTGCGCATGAGCGGCCAGGCGACGCTCGCGAGCAGGAGGCCCGCAACGCCGAGGGTGATCCATTTTCGCTTCAGCGCCGCGTGTAGGACCGGTTCGTAGAGCCAGATAAAAAAGCGGTTGACCGGATTCTTTTCTTCGGCGGCGATCTTTCCGCGGATCAGCCAGAGCATCAACACGGGAACGACGGTCACCGACAGGATCGCTGCAAATGCCATCGCGTAGGTTTTTGTGAACGCGAGCGGCGAGAACAGGCGGTAACTCTGCCCGGTCAGCGCGAAGACCGGGAGAAACGAGACGGTGATGATGAGGAGCGAGAAGAAAAGGCCGGGTCCGACTTCCTGCGCCGCCTCGATGATCGCCTCTCGCCGCACGCTCGGATCGGGCCTTGCGCCCAAAGCAGCGAGTTTCCGGCTGGCGTTCTCGACCATGACGATCGAGGCGTCGACCATCGCGCCGATGGCGATCGCGATGCCGCCGAGCGACATGATGTTCGCGGTGACGCCTTGCGCCGACATGATGATGAAGGCGCCAAGAACGCCGAGCGGCAGGGTGACGATGGCGACAAACGCCGAACGCGCATGTAAAAGGAAAATGAGTGAGACGAGAGCGACGGCGATCCCTTCCTCGATCAGCTTACTATTGAGATACTCGACCGCGCCTTCGATCAACGGCGCCCGGTCGTAGGTCGTGACGATCTCGACTCCCACGGGCAGTCCCGCCTGCAGCGATTTGATCCTCTCCTTGACGGCGTCGATGACGGTGAGCGCGTTCTCGCCGTCGCGCATGACGACGATGCCGGCGACGGTTTCGCCTTCGCCGTCAAGTTCGACGACGCCTCGCCGGAGCGCGGGACCTTCGACGATCGTCGCAATGTCGCCGAGCATGACCGGCGTTCCGTTGTCGGCGTAGACGACAACCTGTTCGAGATCGCGGACGTCGTCGACATAGCCCGCGGAGCGGACCACATATTCCGTCTCGCTCTGCTCGACGATGCGACCGCCGACCTCGCCGCTCGCCGCCTTGACCGCCTCGGCGATGCGCTCGATCGGGACATCGTAAGCCCGCAGCCGATTAGGATCGATCAGCACCTGATATTCGCGGACGAAGCCGCCGACCGAAGCGACCTCGGCGACGCCGGGAACG
>DNZB01000213.1 GCA_003506635.1 Parvularcula sp. | reverse complement strand
AAATAGGCTATTGCGGCGCCCGCTTCTTTCGCGCATGCGGAAGGCTTCACCGCTCGAAGACCGCGATGCCAAAGGCTCAGCCCCGTTCCCTCCCCGACCTCCCCTCCGCCCCGCCCTCTCAAGCGGATGTCATCGCCGCCGCGGCGCGGATCGACGGCCGCGTCATGCGCACGCCCCTCATTCGCGCCGAGCGCCTGTCGGCGCTGACCGGCGCTGACATCCATCTGAAGCTTGAGAGCCTTCAGTTCACCGGCGCATTCAAGGAACGCGGCGCGCTCAACAAATTGTTGTCGATGAGCGTCGAAGCGCGGGCGCGCGGCGTGATTGCGGCCTCCGCCGGCAATCACGCGCAAGGGCTCGCGCGGCATGCGAAATTGCTGGGCGTTGCGGCGACCATCGTCATGCCGGCGACGACGCCCGACGTGAAGGTGCGCCAGACGCGCGCCCTTGACGCCGAGGTCGTGCTCGCCGGCGAGTGCTTTGAGGAGGCCGAGGCGAAGGCCGAAACGCTCGCCGCGGCGCGCGGGCTGCATTTCGTGCATCCCTTCGACGACGCCGCGGTGATCGCCGGGCAAGGAACGATCGCGCTTGAAATGATCGCCGACGGGCCGCGCTTTGACGCGATCATCGCGCCTGTCGGCGGCGGCGGCCTGATCGCCGGCATGGCGCTCGGGCTTCAGGGGACGGGCGTCGGGATCATCGGCGTCGAGGCGGATCTGTTCCCGTCGATGACGAATGCGCTCGACGGCGGGGCGCGGCCCGCCGGCGGAAACACGCTCGCCGAAGGCATCGCCGTCAAGGAGGCCGGGCGCCTGACGCGCGAAATCGTCCGGGACCGCGTCAGCGAGATCATCCTCGTCGACGAGCGCCTGCTCGAACGAGCGCTCAGCATGCTGATGAATGAACAGAAGCTTCTCGTCGAGGGCGCGGGCGCGGCCGGGCTCGCCGCGATCCTGAAAGACCCGGCGCGGTTCGCCGGCAAGACCGTCGGCCTCGTCCTGTGCGGCGGGAACATCGACGCGCGGCTGTTGTCGATGATCCTGATGCGCGATCTCGCGCGCGCGGGGCGACTTTGCCGCCTTCGCATCGAGCTGCTCGACATGCCGGGCCAGCTTGTCCGCGTCGCCTCGATCATCGCGGAGGGCGGCGGCAACGTCATCGACGTCGGCCACCACCGCACCTATTCCGACCTTCCCGCGAAAATGACCTGCATGGACGTGACGATCGACACGCAAGGCCAGGATCATCTCGGCCGCATCATCGCCGCCCTGCGCGGCGCGGGCTATGCGGTCGACATCGCCGCTTATTGAGCGGTCATCCCCTCGCGCTCCGCCACGGCCCCCTGATCGCAAACGTCACGCCCGGCTTCTGGATGTTGACGAAGAGAACCTTTCCGTCCGGCGAGAAACACGCGCCGCAGAATTCGGACTTCACGTTCCCTGCGATCGTGTAAAGCGCGCCTTCCGGCGTGACGCCGCGCAGGTACTGCGCCTGATAATCATAGCCGTCTTCGCACAAGATGACGTCGCCCCAGGGGGCGAACGCGGCGTTGTCGCAGTTTTTAAGGAGGCTGTCGTCATCCGTCTCGATGAAGAGTTCGAGGGTTCCGGGCGCGTCCTTCTCGCCGGGCCTTCCTTCCTCCGTGCTCGGACGATATCGGAAGACCTGACCAAGGCGGATCGGCCCGCCCGAGGTGCAGGAGATGTAGATTTCCGTGCGCCCGTCCGCGCCGGCGCCGACCGCAAGGCCCTCCCCCCGCGCGAAGCGGAGCGCGCCCTTGGCGAACCCGCGCTCCTTCAAATCGCCGTTCGGCGAGTCGACGCCGTCAAGGTCGATCCAGACGGCTTCGGCGGGCGCGCCCGAAGCGATCACCGGCCCCGCGCCCGGGAAATTCGCGTCACCGTCCTTCGGCCAGTTGCGGAAATCGCGCTCGCGCCCGTCTTTCAGGGCGAGGGCCTGCAAACGCCCGCCGCGCGCAAGCTTCGTCTTCCGGTCGGGAAGAAAGCGGTAGAAGAGGCCGTCTTGCCGATCTTCGGTCATGTAGACGACGCCGGTCTTCGGATCGACGGCGGCGGCCTCGTGAATGAAGCGGCCCATCGCCTTCAGCGGCAGGGGATCGGCGAGGCCGGCGGCGCGCGCGGGCACTTCGAACACCCAGCCATGTTCTTTCGTCACGTGCGGGCCGGGCTTTTCGATCGTCTCCTCGCAGGTCAGCCACGATCCCCAGGGCGTCGGCCCGCCGCAGCAATTCGCGGTCGTCCCCGCAAGGCTCAAATGATCCCGCACGATCCTTTTCGCCTTCAGGTCGTAGACCAGAGTCGTCGTGCCGCCGAATTTCGGGCGCCCGTCGGGCGTAAAGTCGAAAACCTTATCTTTCGGAAGCCGCGCCGCGAGCGCGAGATCGGGCCCGTAGGCCGAGCGCTCATACATGTCGGGCCAGATCTCGTGATTGCGCACCAGCGCGACGCGGGTTCCATCGCCCCCGGCGGGAAAGCACGCCATGCCGTCAAAGGCGCCCGGCGTCAGGAAACCGTCCGCCATCGGAACGCCCTCACGCGAGACGATGTCGTAGGCGAACCCCGCAGGGAGATCGAGAAGGCCGTTCGGGTCGGGAAGAAGCGCGCCATGCGGCGAAACGGTCGGGAGCGCCAGCGCGCCCTTCAGCCCCAGCGCGCGAAGCCCTGCAAAGCCGGCGACGGCGGCCGAAGCCCCCATGACGAGCGAACGGCGGGAAAGCGTCATGAAAACTCTCTCGTAGGTCCTTTGGTCTCTTCCGAAGACGGGCCGCGGACAGTTTCTTCGGGGGCGCCGACGGTTAATTCGGACGCGCCATGCCCCACGTCAACCGGTCCGGGCGGTAGATTCCCTTTATTGTGCCGGCGCGACACGGCGGCACCGTAGTAGTCAAGCGCAGTATATAGTTTGAGGGCAAGGTCCTTGGTGGGATCGGCGCGATCAATCGCATCCCACCAATACCGATCTCCGCTCGGCCGTTCTTTGCGCCGACAGCTCACCCTAATCAGTGTTGATCCTGACGACCCGTCAGATCGCGCGGGCGGAAGCGTCTCGTCGATGAGACAAAGGGCCTTGTCCACCTTCTTGTCTTCAAAAAACCATCGAAGGATAAAGTGAATCATGGATACCATGGATACCGTGACGCACGGAAGAATAATCTGAAGTTGCTGATCGCTTGCATGCTGAAGGAAGTGGAGCGCGAGCGGCGCGAACCAATTTAGCAGTGATGCGAAAAAGGCCCATGTCTTTTCGACCAAACGGCTGTCCAAGGCCTCTACACGGTACTTCAACCAGCTTGTTCGGACGGCTTCTGGCAGGCGATCGACTATGCGCCATGCCTGTTGCAATTTGAGCGCGTGGAGCGCGCCCGCCGCGGCGGCGGCGGATGACATGGCTACATCTGGAATCGCGGTCAAATGATGGTGGATGTCCTCCTTGATGCCGTTTGAAATCTGGTGCAATTCGATTTGCAGGCATGCGGTCTCAAGGTCCTTAATTCGGTGCTGCCATCTGTAATCATACTGGATAAGGTCGCCAACAAACCAAACCTTCAATAGCACTAAATACACAGCTACTACGTATAAAACCACTTGAGATTCTTTACTAAACATCACCAAAATGCAAATGGCAACATTGCAAACAATGGAGTTGGCGAGGGAAAACCATCGAAAGCGGCTGAGAAACATTATCTGGCGAAAAAAGTCATTTTTTCCTCGCCAGGCTTTGACAAACGCTCCCTCAATTTCTTTCACTTTCTGGACTACCTCGGCGGCAGCATTAGCCGGGTCATAGGCTTGGACTTGCGCGAGGTCGTTGTGTCCCTCGGCGACCGCCCCCGGGGCGGCGACGTCAAAATGCTGGAGATTGGGCGGTTCCCCGGCTTCGCCTTGCGGCGCCATCACAGCGCGCCCGTAGCGTTCACGCAACTTTCGAGGCGTGTATTCTCGATTCAAGTACCCCTCCTAGTGCCACCCAGCCAAAGATAACGCTTGGTGGACGCGAAGAGGTCAAGGCGCGCCACTTCAATTTCATTGGAATTATTTTCACATTTTGCTCATCTGCAGGGGACCAGCGATGGGCGGTGAACCCGCTGTTCCCATTTTCCTGCCGGCTCAGTCGCCGCCGCAACCGCC
>DNZB01000030.1:3012-4717 GCA_003506635.1 Parvularcula sp. | reverse complement strand
AATGGTGGGCGCACGTAGGATCGAACTACGGGCCTCCACCGTGTCAAGGTGGCGCTCTACCACTGAGCTATGCGCCCCGAAGGGTGCGGGCTCTAACCGCAAAAGAAGGGGCGCGCAAGGGCGGCGCTCCCGGGGCTGCGGCCTCAGGCCGCGACCATGCGCTCGACTTCCTGCACGAGGTCTTTGAGGTGGAAGGGTTTTGACAGGACCTTCGCCTCCTCCGGCGCGCGGTTCGCGGGGTTGAGCGCGACCGCGGCGAAGCCGGTGATGAACATGATCTTCATTTCGGGGTCGATCTGGGCGGCGCGGCGGGCCAGTTCGATGCCGTCCATCACCGGCATGACGATGTCGGTGAGGAGGAGGTCGAATTCGCGCAGTTGCAATTCGGTGAGGGCTTCATCGCCCTGGGAAGCGTCGACGACGGCGTGACCGGCCTTTTCAAGCGCCTTCTTGAGGAAGCGCCGCATCGATTCATCGTCTTCCGCCAACAAGATCGCCGCCATCACTCACGCCTTTCGTTCAACCGACCCGACTAGCCAAATCCGCGTCCCCGGAAAAGACTGTTCCCATTACGGGAGCAAGAGCCGCGCCGCCGCAACCACTTTCCAACATAATGGGACCGGCCGCGCATTCAGGACTTAACGAAGGACGGGCGATCAGATTACGGTAGGGCCGTTCCGGAGAACGGCAAAGGATCGGCGAAATCGTGGAAGGCGGCGGACACAGCGAGCGCAAATCCGATGGCGCGGTTGAAATCCTGCGGCCTGATGCTCTGGCGACGCCGCTGATTTTTTCCTCCCCGCATTCCGGCAGGCGCTATCCTGCCGAGCTGTTGCGGATGAGCCGGCTTGACCGTCACGCGCTGCGCCAGTCGGAAGACGGTTATGTCGATCTTCTGTTCGCGGCCGCGCCGCAGTTTGGGGCGCCGCTCTTGCGCGCGTTGTTCCCTCGCGCCTGGATCGATGTGAACCGGGCCCGCGATGAACTTGACCAGCGGATGTTCGCCGACCCCCTACCGGCGAGCGCCGATACGCGCTCGACCCGCGTTCGCGCCGGGCTTGGCGTCATTCCTCGCATCGTCGCCGACGGGCAGGATATCTACGACCGCAAGCTCAAATTCTTCGAGGCGCGCCGGCGTCTCAGCGACTGTTATGACAGCTATCACCGCGCGCTCGCGGGCCTCATCAACGAGGCGCGGGCGCGATTCGGCTGTGCAGTCCTCATCGACTGCCATTCAATGCCATCGGCCGGGGTGCTGCCCTTCCGGGACGATGAACGGGCGCTCGATATCGTCCTCGGCGACCGTTTTGGCGCGTCTTGCAGCGGGGCGATCACCGCCGCGGCCGAAGCGACGCTTGCCGGTCTTGGCTATCAGGTGTCGCGCAATGCGCCCTATGCCGGCGGCCATGTCGCGAGCGCCTATGGACGCCCGCTCGAGGGCGTCCACGTCCTCCAGATCGAGATCAACCGCGCACTCTACCTCGACGAACGCCGCCTTGCGCGGACAGAAGGCTTCGATCGGTTGCGCGACAATCTCAAGGTTCTGATGGCCGGGCTTTGCCGGTTTTCGCCGGCGGCGCTGCGCCCGGCGCAGGCGGCGGAGTAGGGCGCCTTGTTGCGTTTGCGAAGAAAAAAGGCCGCGGGCGAACCCGCGGCCGAAAGTTTTGGGAGGAAACGCCCAAAAGGGCAGCAACGCCGCAAAGCG
>DNZB01000030.1:0-2729 GCA_003506635.1 Parvularcula sp. | reverse complement strand
CACGGAATCTGCTGCGGCGCAACAATTAATTCCGCAGCGCAATATAAAACTTTTGTGCAAGCGCGGCGGATTGCTGCGCACGGCCCGGCCGGTTAATCCCCGGCGATTGCGAGCGAAGGACAAGGCCCTTGAAATCGAAAACAATTTCCGGCCCGGCGGCGGGCGATGCTGCGCCGGCGCCGCGCAAGGGAGCCTTGCGAAGGCTCGGTTCCGGCGCTTTGCGCCTGACGCGCCCGAAGCAGCGCTTCGCCATGCCGAACACGACCTCCGGCCTCAAGATCGTCATCGCGACCGACGCATGGAAGCCGCAGCTGAACGGCGTCGTCCGGACGCTTGAAACGCTCGGCGATATCCTGACCTCGTTCGGCAACCAGGTCCGCTACATCACGCCGAACGAATTCAAGTCGGTGCCGTTGCCGTCCTATCCGGAAATCCGCCTGTCGCTTCTTCCGAACCGGCGGGTTGCGCAAATTATCAACGACTTCAAACCGGACGCCGTCCATATCGCGACCGAAGGGCCGATCGGTCGCGCGGTGCGGCGCTTCTGCAAGCGCCGCGATTACCCCTTCACGACGAGTTTTCACACCCGTTTTCCGGAATACGCCAATGAACGCTGGGCGGTGCCGATTTCCTGGGGCTATGCGGTCCTTAAGGATTTCCACAAGGACGGCGAGACGATGATGGTCGCAACGCCCGGCCTGATGGAGGAACTCAAGGCGCGCGGCTTCGTCGACATGAAGCTCTGGGCGCGCGGCGTCGATCTGAAACAATTCGTTCCCGGCGATCGGGCCTTCCTTGATCATCTACCGCGCCCGATCTTTCTTTATGTCGGGCGCCTCGCGCTCGAAAAGTCGATCGAGGATTTCCTCAAATGCGACCTGCCGGGCTCGAAACTCATCGTCGGCGAGGGGCCGCAACGCGCCGAGCTTGAGGAGCGGTTCAAAAACGCCGTCTTCGTCGGCCCGAAATTCGGAGCGGAGCTGACGAAGCACTATCAGGGCGCGGATGTCTTCGTCTTCCCCTCGCGCACCGACACCTTCGGCCTTGTGAATGTCGAGGCGCTGGCCTGCGGCGTTCCGGTGGCCGCCTATCCGGTGCGCGGGCCGCTCGAAATCCTCGACGGCGCGCCGGCCGGCTGCGGCGCGATGAACGAGGATCTTCGGCAAGCCTGCCTTGACGCTTACGCAAAGCGCGATCCGGAAGCCTGCCGGAAATGGGCCGAACGCTTTTCCTGGGACGCCGCGTCGCGACAGTTCATCGCCAACCTCGAAATGCCGGGCTTTGACGAGGAGTTCTGGCTGAAATCGGCGAAGATGATTGATTGATCGTCGCGCCGGGCGCTGCGGCACGAGCCTTGCCTCTTTCTCCCCGTCCAGCGAGGGAGTGCGGCAAGGTGGCTCATCCGATCGATATTCACGTCGGCAATCGCGTCCGTCAGCGGCGCCGTCTCGTCGGCATGACCCAGCACGCGCTCGCCGAAGCGGTCAACATCCGCTTCCAGCAGATCCAGAAATACGAAAACGGCGTCAACCGGATTTCCGCCTCCCGCCTCTGGGAGATAGCGGCGGCGCTGCGGGCGCCGGTCACCTATTTTTACGATGGCCTTGGCGAACCGGCGGTGACCTTTGAGGAGACGAACGGCGACCATGAGGCGACGCTCGACGCCGATCCGTTCAAGAATACCGACACGGTCGCGCTGATCCGGGCCTTTTACACCATGCACGAAGAGCCGCGGCAGCGTCTCCTCAACCTCGCCAAGGCGCTGTCCGGCGAAACCTGACCGGCGCTTGAATTCAGCGCGAGGCGGGACCATCGTCCCGCCGCATGACGGGCCAGACCATCGACGACTTTGCTGCGTTCGCTTTGCGCCTGGCGGACGCTGCACGGCGTGAAACCCTTTCGCGCTTTCGCGCCAACGCGCCTGTCCACAACAAGGCCGGCATGCTGTTCGACCCGGTGACGGACGCCGACCGCGAGGCCGAGCGCGCGATCCGGCGCCTGATCGCCGCGATCTATCCGGGGCACGGGATCATCGGCGAGGAATTCGGCGCGGAAAAAGCGGACGCCGACTGGCGCTGGGTGCTGGATCCCGTTGACGGCACGCGCGCCTTCATCTGCGGCGTCGCCAGCTGGGCGACGCTGATCGCGCTTGAGCATGGCGGCGCGCCGGTCCTTGGCGTCATCGATCAACCATTCAGCGACGAACGCTGGATGGGCCGGGCCGGCGTGACCGAATACGCCCGCGCCGGAACGCGCCGCCAGTGCCGGACGAGCGGCCTTCAAGACCTGTCGCGCGCGCGCATCGTCACCACCGACCCGCGGAAAGAAGGCTATTTCACGCGGGAGGAGGCGGAAGCCTTCGCCGCGGTCGCCGCCAGATCGCGTGTCGCGCGCTTCAGCCTCGATGCTTACGCCTACGGACTGCTCGCGCTCGGCGAGATCGACCTCGTGATGGAGGCGAGCCTCAGCCATCACGACTACGCCGCCCTTATCCCCGTCGTCGAAGGCGCGGGCGGCGTCATCACCGGCTGGAAGGGCGAAAGCGTCTACGAAAGCGAGCGGGGCAGGGTGCTCGCGGCGGCGAGCAAAACATTGCACGGGGCGGCGCTCGAAGTTTTGGCAGGGGGTGCGTAGCGCTGAGCGCGCAGAAGACCTCTTCAGCGCCCGGTCACAAACCTGCGCACAACGCACCAGATCGTCGGGCGTGATTAAGGAATCACGCCCGACGA
>DNZB01000091.1 GCA_003506635.1 Parvularcula sp. | reverse complement strand
CGTCGCGGCCGATCTCCGGCGCGTAAATCCGGCTGATCGCCCCGTCGAGATAAAGCGCGTTGGGGCAGTTCAGCGCGTCGCGGAAATAACTTGCGAATTCATGGAAGGTGACGGGCGTGTCGCTGATCGCAAAGACAAGCGTTCCGTCAGCGCGCACGCCGACGCCATTGCGCCGCTTCCGGGAGGTTCCCTCGGGCAGGAATTTCGGATGGATCGCGCCGTCAATGACGAGAATCGGCCCCGATTGCGTGGCGAAAGCGATGACGTCATGGGCCGACTTGAGGTAAACGGCCGTCTCGCGCACATGCGCCCCGCGATAGCCGTCTTCCGCCCATATCCAGAACACGCCGTTGGGTTTTAGGTGAAAATTGCCGGGCCCGTCTTTCGTCGAAATCTTTTTCAGTTCCTCGCCGTTCTCGATATAGAGCCCGACCGGCGTCCGGTCCTTGCGGTACATGCCGGCGTTCATCGCGAAAAGAAGCGTTTCGCCTTTCGCTTCGAGGGCCGCGCGAACGCGCGAGAATTCAGCGTAGGGAACGTCGTCCGCGCCGTTGAGGAACAGGCGGATATCGTCCGTCTGCGGATTGAAGTCGCAGACGGCGTAACGCGCCGCGCCGGCCGCTTCCTCGCGGCAGGCGGCGAGGGCGGCGGCGGGCGCGAAGGAAGCGGCGAGCAAGAAGGCGGCGAGGCGGGTCAAGGCGAGAGCGGTCCTTTAAAGGGCGCTTCCGGCGCCGCGAGGCGGTGATGAAGTTCCGCCGCGACGCTGGCGGAGGCCGAATCAGATTCAAGGGGCGCTCGCGCGCGCAATCGCGAATTCAGCGGGTCAACCCGCGCCCCGGCGCGTCGCTGTGCTAGCAAGCGCGCGGCGCCGGCTCAAGGCGGACACCGGGTCTTGAAGGCCCCGACTTGTCAAAAGCGAGGGGCTAAGACTGCGCGCCCGCAGCGAAGCAAAGAAAGCGTTCAAGGGCGGAAATGTTGATCGGCGCGCAAAAGCCAGTAGGGTCAGCTGTCGTTTGCTGTGAGGAAATTCGGTCATGCGCGCCTTCGCGGTTTTGCTTGCGCTCCTTGCTTCGCCGGCTGTCGCGCAGAATGAGGCTTTTCATAAGGGACCGGCGATCGCCGATTTCGGCCCGGTCGCCAGCGTCGACAGCGACCAGGCTTTGCCGAGAAAGGCAGGGTTCAAGGTCCGCTTCGATGTCACCGACGCGGCCAAGCCCGGCGACCTCAACCGCAATTTCGTCTCGGCGGCGCGCTTCCTTAACATGAGCGCGGAAAACGGTATCGCGCCTGACAGGGTTCGCCTTGCGATCGTCGTGCATGGCGGGGCGACCAGGGACCTGACCCTTGACGCGCGCTATGGCGCCGATGACGGCGCGGCGAACGCCAACGCCCCGCTTATCGCCGCGCTTATGGACAAGGGCGTTGATGTCTATCTGTGCGGCCAGAGCGCGGCCGCCAATGGCGTCACCAAGGCCGACCTGCTGCCGGGCGTGAAGATGGCGCTCTCGGCGATGCACGCGCACGCCATTCTCGACGCCGAGGGCTATTCGCTCAATCCGTTTTGAACGGGACCTTCGGGCGCCGTCAGCGTCAGCGAAAACGAGGGGATGTCGGCGTTTTCGCCGATACGCGCGACCAGCGCCGCGGTGAGCGCGCGGACGACGGCGGCGCAGCTGGCGCCATTGAGCGGGGCGCCGGCGTAGCCCGACCAGACCCGTTCGTCGCCGCGCCGGGCGTAAATCGTCACTGCAATCATCGGCCTTTCCGCGACGGCGCGCTCGTTCGGGCCGAGGGAAAGGAAGGGCCGCACCTCAGGATCGCGGATATTGTCCGTCGGATCCGTCTCGACGCTCTCAAGGCGCAAGCGCGATTTCGGCGGGCGCTTTGACGCCGGCTTCGGCTCCTCGACGCGCACCGAAAAGATAAGGGCGGCGGGATCGTCCGCCTCCGCCGCCGAAAGGCCGCGCGCAATGAGGCCCGCGCGCATCGCTTCGCGCGCTTCCGACTCGACAAGGCTGCCATAAAAATCCGGCGCATCATAACGGGCGCCCATCTCGATCGGCGCTGCGGCGAAAGCCTTCAGCCACCCCGAGCGGACTTCATGTGCAGACGCGCCGCCGCCAGAATCGGCGGGCTCGTTTGCTGAAATCTCTTTCGGCGCGGATCGTTCTCGCGCGGAGACTTGCGCGGCGCCGGCCAAAGCAACCGCGGCGGCGAACGTCGCAGCCGCCCACCGCGCGCCACGAAGGCGCTTCGTGCCGACGCCTTTGACGCTCGCGCACGTCACCTTCCGGGAGCGCACATAACGCGAGACCATGAACCCTGGACCGTCGCCTTCTCCACCGTCGCATATGCGTCAGGGCCCGGCGGTGAAGAAGCCGACTTCCTACCTTCGCGACGCGGTTTCACCCGTTCCGCGAAGACGCACTGTTCCGTCCCTAACGCCGGCATGACCCGGATCAGGTTCGAAGAGTACTTCTCAGTCCCATTCGCCCTTGCTCCCTGGCGCGTAGTGCTCTCTTCGCCGCGCGTGATCGGGCTTTCGCCCATGGGCGGCCGGAGAGGTTGCGCGTCGCACGAGCCGTCGTCGATTGGCGACAGGCGGGACGCCCCTCGGAACCATGAAAGCATGCCGCAAAAACCGGCGGAGCGCAAGCAAAATCAGCGATCGTTTCAGAAGCTGGCCGGCGCCGGCGCGGCGCGTTCGTCCGTATGCGAAGCAATAGCGAGCGCGTCGCCGATCGCCTTCTCCATATCCTTCGTCGAAAAGTTCATCGTCAGCGTATCGACGATCGCGCCGGTGTCGGCGTCGACGAGCACGGTGAAGCCGGTCGCGCCCTTGTTCGCCTCATAAAGGCGCGTCAGGCCATGCGCGGCGGCGAGCGCCGCGAGATCTTCATTAGGGCCGAAAGTGAAGTCGAATTCGACAAATTCGACGGGCTGACCGGCGAATTCCGGCATCGCCCTGGCGAGCTTCGGTTCGAGGATCTTGCAGGCCGAACACCAGGCGGAGCGGAAGGTCGCGGCGATCAGCTGCGGTTCGCCGGCCGCGTCTTGCATCGCCGAGGCGGGACGGCGCGCCGCGAGGAAGGCCGCAGCAGCGATCGCGATGACGACCGCGACGACAAGGCTAAAGCGATTTTTCATTCTGTCCGCTCCCGTGGGCTCCTGCACCGTCTTCTAGCACGCCGCATCGAGCGAAGGCGACGCCCGCGCTTTACGCTTCCGGCGTTCCAGCGCATGGTTCACGGGATTTTGTCCGCCGCCGCCATGAAAGCTCCGCATGCCGTTCCGCGCCCTGAAAGCCTTCGCCGCGACTTTCGCCTATCTGTCGCAACACTGGCCGACATTGCTGAAGTCGATGTGGCTGCCGGCGCTGTTCGTCGCCGGATTGCAGCTTTACGCGGCGCCTGGGCTGCTGTCAGCCTTCGCCGGGCTGGCGCTGCTCGGCCCCAATCCGGAACCTGACAAGGCGGCAGCGGCGATTTCCGGGCTCGGCGGCTCGGTCATCTGGTTCGTTGTCGCCGGGTTCCTCTTTTTTCCGATGCTGACGGTCGCAAGCCTCAGGCACATCGTGCGCGGCGAGGAGCCGCGCCTGCCGTTCTATTTCGCTTTCGGCGCCGATGAGACGCGCGTGATGGCGGCGAATTTCCTCTTTAACCTGATGATCGTCGTCATTGCGATCATCGGCGAGATCGTCGTCGGCGTCCTCGTTGCGCTTACCGGCCTGATAGGCCCGGCGGCCGGCGCGACCGTCAAAAGCCTGGCGTCGCTCGCGCTCAATCTCGTGACAGGTTGGTTTCAGGCGCGCCTGTCGCCGCTTTTCCCCGCCGTGCTGGCGACGCGGTCGCTCGGCTTCGGCGACGCTTGGAACGCGACGCGGCGCGGCTGGCTGGCGGTCATCGTTTTCTGGATTCTGATCGGCCTCGTCATCGTTCCGGCGATTGTGATCCTGTTGCTGCCGGCGATCCTACCGGCGGCCGCCGAATTCGGCGCCGCGCAGAGCGGCGACGCGGCGGCGACGGCGGCGATGCTGAAGAAACTCGCCGACGTCTTGTCCCCATCGGCGCCGCAGTTCTGGCTGACCGCCGCCGCGATCTATGGAATGACCCTTTTCGTAAACGCCGTCGTCAACACCGCAAGCGCTGTCGTTTGGCGCTATTTGGGGCCGGACAGCGACCAGGAAAGCGCGGCGTCATGACGGCGCCCAGCCCCGCCGGCGTCCGCGACGCGGCCCGCCGCATCAAGGGCGCGGCGATCCTTACGCCGCTGCTTGAGAACGAGTGGCTGAACGCGCGCGCTGGCGGGCGCGTGCTGATGAAAGCGGAATCGCTGCAGCACGCCGGTTCCTTCAAGTTCCGCGGCGCGATGACGCGCCTTTCGCGCCTCGCCCCGGAAGACCGCGCGCGCGGCGTTCTCGCCTATTCCTCGGGCAATCACGCGCAAGGGGTCGCGCGCGCCGCAAGACTCTTCGGAACGCAGAGCGTCATCGTCATGCCGAAGGACGCGCCCGCGCTCAAGGTTGCGCAAGTGAAGGCTTATGGCGGCGAGATCGTCTTCTACGATCGGTATACGGATGACCGCGAAGCGATCGGGGAGAAAATCGCCGCGGCGCGCGGCCTCGCGCTTGCCCCGCCCTTCGACCATATCGACACGATCGAGGGGCAAGGGACCGCCGCGCTTGAAGCCGTCGCGCAAGCCGAGGCGTCGGGCGCGAGCCTTGACGCATTTCTCGTCTGCTGCGGGGGCGGCGGCCTCACCGCGGGCTGCGCGACGATCCTTGAGGACATTTCCCCGAAGACCGAAATCCTGATCGCCGAGCCGGCGGGGTTTGACGAGACCTGGGCCTCGATCAGGGCGGGCGCGCGTCAGAAGGCTGACTGTTCGGCGACGACGATCTGCGACGCGCTCGCCTCGCCGATGCCGGGCGCGATCACGTTCCCGATCCTTCAGCGCCGGGTGACCGGCGGCTTTTCCGTCACTGACGACGAGGTCCTTGAAACCCTCGCCTGGGCGTTCAAGTATCTGAAACTAGTGCTGGAGCCGGGCGGCGCGGCGGCCCTTGCCGCCATCTACCATGGCAAGGTCCGCCCATCCGGCGGGACCATCGCGATCACCTTGTCCGGGGCGAATGTCGATCCACCGCTCTTTGCGGCGGCGCTTTCACGGTTTGGTTAACCCTTGGCGCCCTTTCCGCCGCATTTCCATCATTGAAATGTTATATTGTAGCCCTACCTGCGAGAATGGGCTAAAGCGGTAGCGGCCGGGCCTAAACGGTTTGCTAGCCAATCTGTGGCCTGATGGCGCGAAGGGGTCGCTCGAGCGCGTGGAATGGAAGGATTTGGCCCATGGCCAATCTTAAAGCTTCGAACCGGCAGCAGGACGTGGAGGCCAAAATTCCGCTCAGCGAGCGCGAGCTCGCTGCGCTTGGCGGCAAGAAACTCGTCTATGTCCGCACTGTTCTCGCCGCCGAGGTCAAGGACGATCTCGTCGACGATGACACCGGCGCCGTCATCGACATCCCCGCCGACACGACGCTTTATTCCGTGCATGCAAGCGACGGCCAGCGCATCGCCCTTGTCGGCGACCGCGCGCTCGCCTTCGCCGCCGCCCGCCAGCACGAGATGAATCCCGTCAGCGTGCATTGAGTCCGTTTCCCGGCGCTCACAATAATCCTATTCGTCGCCGTCGTTCGATCGCATGTCAGGGCGGCTGGAAAACAGCGACTTGAGGCCTCCGAGCAGGCCGCCGCCTTTCTGCGCAGCGCGGATCGAGAAAGCGGAGATCGGTATCTCCGAAGGATCGCAGACCCATTCGCTGGGCCGTCCTTCAAAC
>DNZB01000321.1:9409-11096 GCA_003506635.1 Parvularcula sp. | reverse complement strand
CGCGCTGGCGAGGCGCCGGCGGCGACCCGCTCGTCGTCTGCACCGGCGGCGAGCCCCTCTTGCAACTTGACACGGCGCTCATCAAGGCGCTGCACGAAGCGGGTTTCAAGATCGCGGTTGAGACCAACGGAACCATCGCGGCGCCTCCCGGCGTTGACTGGATCTGCGTCAGCCCGAAGGCGGATGCCCAAGTCAGGCAGATTTCCGGCGACGAACTGAAACTCGTTTATCCGCAGGATCGCGCGCCGCCCGAGCGCTTCGCCGCGCTTGATTTCGATCACTTCTTCCTGCAGCCGATGGACGGCCCCTGCCTTGCGGGGAACACCGCCGCCGCCGTCGCTTACTGCCTTGCGCATCCGCAATGGCGCCTCAGCGTGCAGTCGCACAAGATGATCGGGATCGACTGACGACGCGCCGATCATGCCTCAATGCGTCGCGCGCCTAACGGGCCGAGTTCGCCGTTCGCGCGCGCATGCCGGCCATAGACCGCCTCAAAGAGCGGCCCCGCCATCATCGTCGTCACGATCGCCATCAGCACCATGATCGAAAAAAGGGTGGGGCCGATGACGCCTTTCTGCAAGCCGATATTGATGATGATGAGCTCCATCAGGCCGCGTGCGTTCATCAAGGCGCCGATGCCGAGCGCGGTGCGGTTATCCTCGCCGGAAAGGCGCGCGGCGAGCCAGCAGGCGCCGAACTTCGCCGCGATCGAGACCGCAAGAACTCCAAGCGCAATCGCCAGAAGATGGAGGTTGTTCACCATGTCGAGGCGCGTGTTCAGCCCTGAATAGGTGAAGAACATCGGCAGAAGGAAGACCACGGTGATCGGCTCGACCTTGCGCCGCAACTCCTCGACAAATCGTCCGCGCGGCATGCATACGCCAAGCAGGAAGCCGCCGAAGACGGCATGGATGCCGACCGCGTCCATGAAGAAGGCGGACATCGCATAAAGCATGAGCGTAATCGAAAGAATGACATCGCTCATCCCGCCTTCGCGCTCGACGGCGCGGCCGAGCGGTGCGAGCAGGCGCCGCCCGAAGACCGCCATGAAGAGCGCATAGGAAAGCGCGCCTCCGATGGCGAGAATCGCGACGCCGGCGCCGCCGCCAAAGGTCGCAAGCACGATCGCCAGCACGCACCACGAGACGGCGTCGTCAAACGCGCCGGCGGTCAGCGACAATGTTCCAAGCGATGTTCCGGCAAGCCCTCGCTCATTGATGATTCGCGCCAACATCGGGAATGCGGTAAGCGCAATCGAGGCGCCGAAGAATAGCGTCGCGTTCGCCGGCGTGATGCCGGGCGAGAAGAGTCCGGGAACCGACAGCAAGAGCGGCGTGATGAATACCGCAAACAGGAACGGCGCGCCGATGCCGGCGGCCGAAACGCCTATCGCGCTCCGTGCCTTCGACTGGAAGAGATCGAGCTTGAGCGTCGTCCCGACGAGGAACATGTAAAGCCCGACGCCGAATTGCGCGCCGGCGTAAAGAACATTGCGCGTCTCCGCCGGGAAAATCGCGCCCTGAAGCCCCGGTGCAAGAAGACCGAACAGCGACGGCCCCAGCAACACCCCGGCGATCATCTCGCCGACGACTTGCGGCTGGCCGAAAAGGCGCCTCGCCAGCATGCCGACAATTCGGCTCGCAAGGAGGATGACGGCGATCTGGAGGAAGAAATGGATGCTGTAATC
>DNZB01000321.1:0-9069 GCA_003506635.1 Parvularcula sp. | reverse complement strand
CGCGCCTGCCCCGAACAACCGGGGACTGTCTCGCCCGGTCCGTAAACGGATGCAATCGCAATAATTTCGTCATTGTGGCGCGGCAACGTCCTGGGCGTGGTCGCCGGAATATGGCGGCGGGAGCGCGGCCCTCAGGCCGCGGCGGCGGCGCTCGACAGCCGCGCGATCAGGAACTGCGCGTCGCGGCAATAGGCATTGGCGGCGCGATCGGCCTTCTTCAGCGCCGCTTCGAGTTCGTCAAGCGCGGCGTTGACTTCTTCAAAGGTTGCGAAGGCGTCGCGCGGCGGGGTGACGTTGAGGCCCTTTGATGAGGCGTCGAGGCGGAAGGGCGACACGGAATAATGCGCCTTGCCGCCGAGCTTGACGTCGATCTGCCGGGCGTTCTTGCCGATAAGGGTTGCAGCGCGGCCATCGACCGTTTCGATCACGGTGTTGATGGAGACGCGAAGTTCATCGAAACTTTCCGCAAGCAGCGCCCGGGCGCCCGGCTCTTCGGCCTCGTGCGCGGAGAGGGCGACCTCATAGGCTTGCTCGACGATCTCGCGCACGCGGTCGATCGAATAGAGCGCGGATTCAATGGCGACGAGCGCCTCACGAATGTTGTTGTCGGCCTGCGGCGACGGAGTTTCGACGGGCTTTGACTGAGCGCCGGAGCGGCGCAGCGCGCGATCAAGGCCGCCGGCGAGGTCCATCGCCGGCAATGCTTCCTCTTCCGCTGCGGCGCTCGCAAAGCCGAACAGGCCCGCAAGGCCTGGGCGTCTCGATCTCTCTTTTTTCCCGTCGTCTGACGGCTTTTCAGGTTCGGACGCCACGACGCAACGCTCCCGCACTTCCCCACGCAACAAGCACTGAGGAGGACGTTAAGGCGCGTTAATTGAGAGGGGGTTAAGCCCGCCGCCGAAACCGCCCGGCGCGCCCTTCGACGAGCCACGCGCCGAGCAGCAGCGCGCCGATCGTCGCTAGCCAGAGAAGAGGCGCTGCCGCCGGTTTTTCCGAGATCGCCGTCGTTTCATAGGCGCGCCGGTCGACAAGGCCCGCCCAGCCGGCGCCCGCCTTCGCGGCGTCGCGCGCACGCACGCGCCGGATGTCCGGAATTGAGACGGCGCCGTCCCGTCGCAGGTCGAAGACGCCGCCGCCCGACGCCGCGGCGGCGGGCTGAAGCGGGCGCCGGTCGGAGACGACATTCTCAAATTCCGGCGGCGCAGCAAGGCCCACCGAGCCTATTGCAAATAGACCATCGCTCCGCGCCCGATAGAGGCCTCGCGGCGCGCCGGGAATTCTCGCGGTGAAGACGCCTGGCGCGCCTTCCTTGAGAGCGACGTCGCTTTCCGCGCCGGTTGGCGCGACCAGACGGACCGGCGCGGCCGTCTCGGCGATTGTGCGCCGCTCGATGACCAGGGCGCCGCTGTCCTCATGCAGAAAGAGACTTTCCTCTTCCAGATCCGGTTCTTTCATCAGCCAGTGGGCGATCCGCCGCAACAGCTCCGCATGCGGACCGCCGCCGTCAAAACCGCGCGCCCAGAGCCAGACATGGTCCGACTGGATTAGGCCGACGCGGCCCTCGCCGACGCGGTCGAGAATGAGCAGCGGGCGGTCCTCGCCGTCTGTCATCAAGACCGCCCCGGAGCGCACGGCGGCCGGCGTGATGCGGATCCAGCGACCCCAGAAGTCGCGCTCCGGCAACCGCGCCGTGACAGGGTGGCGCGCGCCCGTGGCGCTGATGCGCGGGCGGAACGGCGTCTCGACCGCGCCGCCTTGCGGCGCCGCCGGGAGGACGAACGAAAAATTCCTCTGGTTGGCGATGCTGTAGGGGCCCGCGAACTCCGGACCCGACGCCACGAGCACGGCGCCGCCGCCTTCGACGTAACGCGCGAGATTGTCGAAGTGAAAGGGATTAAGGACGCCGCGATCGGCGAAACGATCGAAGATGACGAGATCGAATTCCGTCAGCTTTTCGATAAAGAGCTCGTCCTGGGGGAATTCTATGAGCGCAAGCTCGCTTTCGAGCGCATTGTCGTTCTGCGCCTTCTCGATCGGGCGCAGGATGGTGAAGTGAACAAGATCGATCGCGGGGTCCGACTTCAACAGATTTCGCCACGCGCGCTCGCCCGGATGCGGTTCGCCGGAAATGAGAAGCACGCGTAGGCGGGCGCGAATGACCGTGATCGGCAGCACGGCGATATTGTTGCGCACGCTAAGCTCGCCGGCCGCGCCTTCGACCTCGAGCTCAATGATCGACTGCCCGGGGCGGCCGAGCGGCGCGGTGAATCCGACCTCGGCGCCGACGGCGACGGGCTGGCGCAGCACTTCCTCGCCGTCGACGCGGAGCGTGATGACCGCATCGCCGCGCGCCGGCAGAGCGGCGCCGTCGGGGCCGAGATCGTCGATCCTGAAACTGACATCGGCGCCTTCGCGGACGATTCCGTAACGCGGCGCCTTGATGAGCGTGATCTTGCGGTCGGATTCGTCCTTGCGGCCAGTGAGCAGCACGTGGATCGGCGCGGCGTCTTTCAGTTGATCGACCGCGGGCCTGTCCGTCGACTGACCATCGGTGATGACGAATGCGCCTGAAAGGCGCGCGCGCGGATTGTCGCTCACGGCGCGCGACAAGGCCTCGCCAAGCCGGGTCTCCTCGCCGTCTCCTGCCTCCGCGCGAATGACTTCGACGCCGCCAAGGTCTGCGAGCCGCGCTTCAAGCGCGGCGGCGGCGTTCGCCGCGACTTCATCGCGCCCGTCGAGAGACTGGCTTGCACTGACATCAGTGACGATGACGGCGATGTCTGCGAGCGCCGTTCGTTCGGCGCGCCGGATTTGCGGATTGGCGATCAGCGCCAGAAGCGCGGCGAACGCAAGCGCGCGCAAGGCGCCGCTCGCCGGCCTTTTCCAGATCGCGACGGCCGCGGCGATCGCGCCCAAGAACGCAAGCGCGAAGGCGAGCGGCGTCGGCAGAAGCGGCGAAAAGGCGATCATTCCCGGCCGAGCCTTTCGAGGAGGATCGGAGTATGCACCTGGTCGGATTTGTAGTTTCCGGTAAGCGCCACCATCACCATGTTGATCCCGGCGCGATAGGCGATTTCGCGCGCACGCTCCCCGCCCGCCGCCATCGGATAGAGGGGGCGCGAGGCGCCGTCGCTCGCCCAGGCGCCCGCCCAGTCGCGCCCGCCGATGATGACCGGCGTCACGGAATCATTCGGCCCGTCGCCCGACTGCACCCAGACGGGTCCGGCGATCATCCGACCGGGCAGGTCAGGAAGAAGATAAAAGGACCGCATCAAGACATGGTCCGGCGGCGCCGGCGCAAGCGCGGGAAGATCGAGGCGCCGCAGGATCGACTGAAGCGCCGCGCGCTCGGGCGTTTGCGCGCCGCCGGCGGCGCGCTCCTCGTCGCGGGTGTCGAAGACGAGCAGGCCGCCAAAACGCATGAAGGACTCAATATTTGCGACCGCCGCTTCGCTTGGGGCCTCAGCGCCCGCCGCGATCGGCCAATAGAGAAATTGGTAGACAGACAGATCGTCCGTCTCCGGATCGACGGCCGCCGGCGTCGCGGGCTCAAGCGAGGTGCGCCTGACAAGTTCGCGCGTCAACGCTTCAAGCCCGGCCTCCGCGGCCCGGTCGGCGTCCGGGTCCCCGGTTCGCACGAAGGCGAGCCGCGTCGCCAGCGCAGCCTCGATCGCCTTATTCGCTATCGGCGCGTCGAGCGGTTGTGCGTCAGCCGGGCGCGGCGCGACGGCGAGGGCGGCGGCGGCCGCCGCGGCGGCGGCTGACGCGCGCAGGCGCCCGGACAACAACAACGCCGCCAGCGCGTCGATCGCGAACAACAAGAACGCCGCCGCAATGAGCGGGCCGGCGAGGCGCTGCGGCGGATTGTCGACGAAGCCGCGCGGCGCGGCGCCGTCGAGGGCGAGCGCGTCGAAGGAATCGCCGGCGCGCATGGCGTTGAGCGCGATCGGCGCCTCGGGCGCGCCATAAAGGCCGGGCGGGCGCCCGGGCGCCGGGCCTTGCGCGATTTCCGCGAGCGTTGATCCGGCGGCGTCGCGCCCGGGCTGCTTCAGGACGCCGAAGCCGTCCATCGTTCTTAGCGGCAGGAAAGCACGATCCGCGGGAGCGGCGTCGACATCAGGTCCGAGCGCCGAGAGAAAGATCAGCCGGCGGAGCATTTCAACGAAAACCGACGACAGCGGCAAGTCCGACCAGTCCGGCGTCGCGGTGACGTGAAAGAGCGCCAGCGCGCCGGCGCCGATCCGCTCGCCTGTGACGAGCGGCGTTCCGTCCTTGAGGCTCGCCCAGGTCCGCAGGGCGGTCTCGCCGCTGGGCTCGGCGAGGATCTGGCGGCGCACGAGCACATCCCCCGGCGCGGGAATATCGAAGAAGGGTCCTTCGCTTGAAAAGGCGGCAAGCGTCTGCGGCGTCTCCCAGGTGAGCGCGCCGCCGAAAGCGCGCCCGCCGCCGCGCAGCGCCGTGGGAAGAAGCGGCGGCGCCCCATCTTGCGCCGCTTCCGCGAGCGCAGGCCCCGAGAAACGGATCAAGACGCCGCCATTCTCGATAAAGGCGCGCAGCCTTGCTTCATCACCAGCGCGAATGCGGCCGACATTGTCGAGCACGATCGCGGAGGCGCCCGACGCGATCAGCGCGTCAAGCGCGTCCGTGACGAAAAGGGCGTAGGGCTCAAGCGCCTTCTTGACGTAATGCTGGCCGGACAGCAGCGGATCGGCGCCTTCCTCGCCGCTGGCCATAAATCCGACGAGCGCCCGCCGGTTCCGCGCATCGACGAGATGCACGGCGCCGGCCGACGACAGGCCGTCGATCCTGACCTCGGCCAGATCATTCTGCAGCGCGATCGGCAGATCGATGCGCGCCTCGCCCGAGGTCGCGCCTGCCGCCAGCGAAACGACGGCGCGGCCGAGTTCGCGCCCGTCGCGGGCGAGCGCGACCACCTCGCCGCGCCACGCGGCGCCGTCCGGCGACAGGATCTTGTAGGTGACGCCGCGCGCGTCGGAAGTCGGCTGCGTGATCGCCGCGCGCCGCAGCTTCTCATCGAGGCGCAATGTCACCTCGCCCTTCACGTCAAGCGCTTTCAGAAAGTCTTCCGTACCAGGATTAAGGACGCCGTCGGCGTACCACGCGATCTCCGCTCTTTCGCCTTCAAGGTCGAGCGCTGCGATGCGCTTGGCCGCACGCGCGTAATCAGGGCGAAAGGGCGCAGGATCACGGGCGGCTTCAATACGCAATTGCGCCGGCGTCAATGGCGCCAGCGGCGTTTCATCGGCGCTCGCCGTGCGCAAGAGATAGATCCGCCGCTCGGTGCGCGTCATCTGCTCGGCGATCGTTTCAAGCTGTTCGCGCACGCGGCGCCATCCGGGCGCGGCGACCCAGCTGTCATCGACGACGACGATCAGCGGCGCTGACGTCGCCGCCGGCGGCGGCGCATTGAGGATCGGCCCCGAAATCGCAATGATCGCCAGCGCCGCGATCGCAAGACGCAACAGCAGGATCGGCCAGGGCGTCTTGCTCGGCGCTTCTGGCGACTTCTTGAGGCGTCGAAGGAGGTCAAAAGCCGGGAATCGCACGCGCGCAGGCGCAGGCGGCGACACCCGCAGCAAATACCAGATCGCCGGCAGCGCAACGAGCGCGGCCAAGATCAAAGGCGCGGAGAAGGAAAGCGCGCTCATCAGCCGCCCACGCTCACAGAGCGCCCCGCGGATTGAGCGCGGCGTAGAGCGCCATCAGCGCGACGCTCGCCGGCGCGTCGGTCCGATGGCGGAGCAGCGGCCATCGAAGATTGCGGCAAAGCGATGAAAGCTGCTCGCCATGTTCCGCGAAGGCGCGCCGATAATCGTCGCCGAGCCGGGCGGCATCGCCGAGCGTAAGACGCGCGGAAGATTCGTAGTCTTCGAATTCGATGCGCCCAGCGAAGGGAAAAAGCTCCTCCGCCGGATCATTGACCTTGACCATCACGCCTCCGGCGCCGAGCGCGGCCGCCCGCGCCGCAGCGGCGCTCAGTGCGTCGAAGTCGCAAAAGAAATCGCTGATATAGACAACGATGCTGAAGGGCCGTACGGGCGCATCCGGGGGAACTGACGCCGCGTCGTCGAAGGCGTCTGCGCTCAGTTCTTCACACAGCCGCTCGCCTGCGGTCCTTCCGGCGAAGACGCGCGGGAAGGGGCCGATGCGCCCGATGCGCTCGCCGCCTTGCGAAAGAAGCAGCGCAAGCGCCGCCGCAAGCACATCGGCGCGACGGCGCTTCAGCGGCAACCCGGAGCCGGATGAATAATCGAGCGATCGCGATGGGTCGCGCCAGATCCAGACGGTCGCCGCCGCCTCCCATTCATTCTGGCGGACATAAAGGCGCCCCGTCGTGCGCGCCGATTGGCGCCAGTCGATGAGCCCGGCGGAATCGCCAAAGGCGTAGGGCCGGTGCTGCCAGAAGGTTTCGCCAGGTCCCGCCCGGCGCCGGCCATGCAATCCGGCCGCAACGGTCTGCGCGACGCGCTCGGCCTCGACGAGCAGCGGCGACAGGCCAGCCGCGGCGGCGCCGGCCTCGCGCCGCAAGTCTTCGCGTTGCGCCGATGCGTTCGGCTCTTTCACCTAGATCGCCCTGGCGACGATGTCGTCGATGAAACCGTCAATGTCGAGATTTTGCGCGCGCGCGGTGAAGTTTAACGCCATCCGGTGCCGCAAGACCGGTTTTGCAAGCCGGCGAATGTCGTCAAGCGACGGCGCCTTGCGCCCGTCGATCAGCGCAGCGGCGCGGGCCGCCAGCGACAGCGCCTGGCTCGCGCGCGGTCCCGGTCCCCAGCCGACGAGCGCGCGGACGCGATCATCGGCGCCGTCGACCGGGCGCGCGCTGCGGACGATCGTCAAAATCGCGTCGAGAAGTCGTTCCGCGATCGGCATCTGCCGAACGACATTGTTCGCACGCAAGAGATCAGCAGGGGTCATGACGGCGGATAACGACGTCGTTTCCGCCCCCGTCGTCGCGACCACCATGCGGCGTTCGGAAGCTTCGTCCGGGTACCCCACATTGACCTGCATCAAGAAGCGGTCAAGCTGCGCTTCGGGCAGGGGATAGGTGCCCTCCTGCTCGATCGGATTTTGCGTCGCGAGCACGTGAAAGGGCGACGGCGTGTCGTGCCGCGCCCCCGCGACGGTCACGTGGCGCTCCTGCATCGCCTGCAGCAAGGCTGATTGCGTACGCGGGCTCGCGCGGTTGATTTCGTCCGCCATCAGGAGCTGGCAGAAGATCGGGCCCGGGATGAAGCGGAATTCGCGGCGCCCGTCCGCCGCTTCTTCCAGCACCTCGGCGCCAAGGATGTCGCTTGGCATCAGGTCGGGGGTGAACTGGATGCGCCGCGCGTCGAGACCAAGAAGCGTCCCGATGGAAGTGACGAGGAGGGTCTTTGCAAGGCCCGGCGCCCCGACAAGGAGCCCATGCCCCCCGGCGGCGAGCGTCGCAAGGGTGAGGTCGACAACCTCGCCCTGGCCATAGACGACGTTTGCGAGGCCGGACCGGGCCGCCCGGAACCGGGCGGAGACATCATCGAAATCTTGAAGAAGGGTGGTGTCGCTCATCAGTCCTCATTTTGCCCGGACGCCGCCGGGCGAAAACGCCGCTGGGGCCGCTAATATGTTCAGATAACACGCTTTTGATGAGGGGCGGCAACCGCTCATCCGGCCCGCCGCCCCATCCGTCGCATCAGGGATTGCCCCTTGCGCGGCGCGCGCCAAGGTCTTTACGATGACGGGGGCGCGTATTCCGATCACCCTGTCCCGACAGAGTTATCGGCGCGTTAAGAGGGGTCTGGAATAAAATCCCAACGGCAGGCCGGCCGTTTCCGGCGTCGCGCGTCTAGCGAAGGGTATGGCAGTGGCTGAAGAAGAGCATCGCTCAAGCGTCTGGGGATTTATCAAGGGGTTCGGCAAGCTGATCATTGGCATCCTGCTTGTCCTGCAGGGCGTCGTCGGTCTGGCGCTGGTGCTTCTGCTGGTCGGTCTGTTTTCGAACGCCAGCACGTTCATGGCGGGCGGCGGCGCGCCGGCGGCGCATGTTCCGAGCAATGCGGCGCTGCTTATCAACCCGAACGGGGTTCTTGTGGAGGAGGCCGAGCCCGCTGATCCGTTCGAGGCCGCCTTGCAGCAGGCCTACGGCTCGGAGGAACCGGCGCAAATCGAAGTCGGCGAAGTCGCGCGCGCCATTCGCCACGCCGCGACCGACGATCGCATCAAAGGCATCGTGCTTGATCTTACCTACCTCTACATTCCGGAGATCAGCGCCAGCAAGGCGCATTATCTTGCGACGGCGCTCGAAGAGTTCAAGAAGACGGGCAAGAAGATCTATTCGATCGGCGACTCTTATTCGCAGGAGCAGTATCTTCTCGCGTCGCGCGCTGACGAGATTTACCTGCATGACAAGGGGTCGGTCGTCTTTGTCGGCTACGCCGCCTATGACGGCTATGTAAAATCCTTCCTTGAAAAGATCCTCGTGACGCCGCACGTTTTCCGCGTCGGCACCTTCAAGGCGGCGGTGGAGCCGTTCTTGCGCGATGACATGTCCCCTGAAGCGAAGGAAGCAAACCTCGCTTTTCTCGGCAGCATGTGGACGGCCTACAAGGCCTCGGTCGAAAAGGCGCGCGGTCTCGAAGCCGGATCGATCGACCGCTACTCGAACGACTTCAATTCGGTGCTGCGTGAAAGCGCGGGCGACCTAGCCAAAGCGGCGCTGAAATCCGGCCTTGTCGACAAGCTGGCGAATCGCATCGAACAGAAAAAAGCGATGGTCGCGGCGTTTGGCGAGACCGATGACGATATCGGCTACACGAATGTCGATCTGTCGGCTTATCTCGCCCATATCGGCGCGGAGAAGGACGGCAAGGCGCCGAACGTCGCGATCGTGACGGCGGCGGGGACGATCGTCGACGGCGAAGCCGCGCCCGGAGTCGCGGCCGGCGGCGACACTGTCGCCGCCAATCTGAAAACCGCTCTCGAAGACGAAAATGTGAAAGCGGTCGTGCTTCGCATCGACAGCCCGGGCGGTTCGGCGTTCGCCTCGGAAATCATTCGTGACGGCGTTCT
>DNZB01000155.1 GCA_003506635.1 Parvularcula sp. | reverse complement strand
GCCGCGAACGCGGATGGGCGCGCCGCAAAACCAAACGAGCCGCGCCGGCCGAAACCCTTCGGCGGCGCTGGCCAAAACCATTCGTCCACGGAGCAGACCGGCCAGGCGAATTTCGTCCTTGTCTTCGACGTCGTCAGCGCCGCGGCGAGCCGCATTGAACCTGCGTTGCACAGCCTCGGCAGCGCGTTCCGCCTCGCCGAAAACGTCTGGGCGGTCAACTGCGCGCTGACCGCAATCGGCGTCAGGAACGCCGTCGCGCCTTACCTGCGTCCGAATGAATCCCTGTTCGTCGTCGATGCGACCAACGGGCGGACCTCCTGGCAGAATTACGCGCCCGAAGCGCACTCGAAAATTTCCGCCGCCTTCGTCCACGGCAAGCGCTGAACCTCCCCTCATCCCGTAGAACACGCGACTTCACGCGCGTCTCGAAGGGCGCCCGCGCAGAACAATGCTGCTGCCGGAGCGTCAAACGATCCGGCCCTTCGGCGCGATTCGCCTATGGGGCGCGCCCGGCGCCCTCAGAGTCATTTTCGCGACACTTCTGCGAAATCTCCCCCTCACCTCTCGCGCCCGGCTACAAACGCCCATAGCGTTCCCTTCGAGTGAGTTTGGCGTCACCCTCGCCGGGGACCGGATGCGCATCGACAACCCCTGTCACGCTACGTTGCGGCCCGGCCGCTTCCGCCTTGCCGCTCGACCTCGTTCCATCGTTCTCGTCCGCTGCGCCCGACCGGCTCCCGGCGGCGCGGCTCCAGCGCCATAGAAGGAGATATTGATGGCGAAACGCTCCGCTCAGGCCCGCCGCCGCCAACGTACGGCACACGAGTATCAGGGTCAGCAAGAGGAGAGCCGTTACGGCGACAATGTCCGCCGCCTGTTCGACGAGCCGGCCTGGTCGCCGCTCGGCGTCCACCAGGGAGCGAATGAGGAGCGTGAAACCAAATATCGAAAGAACATCCGTCCGCAAAATGACGCGCAGGCCGCCATGATGGAGGCGATCGACCGTTCCCCCCTCGTCTTCGCGGCCGGCGCAGCAGGCACGGGCAAGACTTATCTTGCCGTCGCCAAGGGCGTCGAGGCGCTCGAATCAGGTCGTGTGCGCCGGATCGTACTGTCGCGACCCGCGGTCGAAGCGGGCGAAAGCCTCGGCTTCCTGCCGGGCGACATGGCGGAAAAACTCTCCCCCTATCTTCGTCCGCTCTATGACGCGCTGTGCGACCGCCTCTCCGGCAAGCGGCTGAAATCGTTGATGGCCGAGAGCGTCATCGAGATTGCTCCGATCGCCTATATGCGGGGGCGGACGCTCAACAACGCCTATGTCGTCATCGACGAGGCGCAGAACTGCACCTATGGCCAGCTAAAGATGCTGCTTACGCGCCTTGGGTGGAATTCGACCATGGTCGTAACCGGCGATCCGGCGCAGACGGACCTTCTCCCCGGCATGTCGGGCCTTGAAGAGGTGATCACGCGCCTCGGCGCGGTCGAGCAGGTGTCGGTCGTGCGCTTTTCACGCTGCGACGTCGTGCGTCATCCGCTTGTCGCCGAGATGATCGACGCGCTTTAGCGGCGCGAACAGCCAGGATTTGGGGGCCGCCGCGCGCGTACCACAGGCTGGCCGCGTTGCCGCCAGCCGCGTGGACATGCTAGGCATCGCCTTCCCATTCTTGCGGTTAGCGGTCCAGAGCCCATGTCCAATTACGGTGTCGGCGGCGAGGAAATCCGCCAGGAATCAAGCTGGCGCTATCCGCTAGGGATTTTCCTGGCGACGCTGATCTTGTGCGCTGTTTTCCTGTATTATTATGTCGGGCCAAGCGTCGATGAGATCGGCGGCAATGTGCCGAGCCCTGCGATCAGCGAAGAAGCGATCGCAGTCACCGTCGGCGACACGAAATTCGCCTTTCCGGCGAACTACACTGTTTATCCGCGCGACCGGCGCGGCGGCCCGCGCGAAGAGGTCTGGCTTTACGCGCTGTGGCCGACGCTTTCCGGCTATGCGCCCTCGCGCCGCGAGGATTTCATCGAAAACGCGCCCGACACCCGCCGCATCGACATGCTCATCGCGCGGCGCACTTCGCCCTTCAGCGAGCGCGAGCGCATCGACATTCTTTACATGCCGCAGACGATCGATCAGCGCGGCGCGCGCACCCCCTTTAATCTCATCAAATACGACTTCAAAGAGCAGCGCGCCAATGTTCCGACGAGCGGCTACTCGGACACCGAGCTTTTCCTCGGCGAGAGCGCTGAAGGCGAGGTGATCGCGCTCTTCTGCTACAAGCAGCGCGACGACCTCCCCTCGCCCGAATGCTGGCGCGAATTGGAATTGAGCAATGACGTGACGCTGACCTATCGTTTCAAGCGCCCCTATCTCGCCGAGTGGCGCAAGATAGACGCCGAAGTCCGCAAGTTTGTCGCGGGCCTTGAGGCGCGCTGATCAGTCACGACCGAAGACCGCGCCCATCGCCGTCATCAGCGCCGGCGCGGCGAGCCCTCCGATCACCGCCATCGCCGCCGCAATCAGCGCCGCGTCCGCCCCGCCGTCCCAAAGTCCCGCGGCTTCGGGCGCGGCGAGCGTCGCGACAGCGAGAACGCTCGCCGCCGCATAGCTGAAAAATCCCTCCGTGATCGCACGCTGCGTCACGTCGAGCGCCTTGCGGCGCGGATTGCGGTTGTCGCGCCAGGCGAGTGCGAGGCGTGAAAAAAGAAGCGCGTCGAGCGCGAGAGCGATAACTCGGGCGCTTTCCGACGGCGCCTCGGCGAACAGCTGCTCCACGCCCCAGACCGTCAGCCGGCTCGCAATGATCAGCATAAGGACGAGAAGCAGCGCGGTCCTCACCGATACGAAGACGATCAACGCCGCCGAAAACGCGGCGAGAATGACCGCGATTTCGGCGATCGTCGCGGCCGAGGGCGCGTCGAAGCCGGCGACGACGGTGAGAATGAGAAAGATCGCGCTCGCCGCGATCGACGCGCTTGGCGGACCGACCGCGCGCAAGGCCTGCAGAAGCGGCCTCAACGCCGCGCGGCGCCGGTTTTCTTCGAGCGCGATCGCCTCGCTCGGGACCTTCAGCGCCAGCGCGCCCGCGCCCATCACGATCGCGCTCACAAGAGCGGCGGCGACTGCGCCCGAGGCGACGATCGCCGCGGCGCCGGCCTGTTCGTCCGTGACAAAGGCGCTCGCAGCGAGCGCAAGCGTTGAGAGCGCGAGCACGAAAAGTCCCGGCGCGGCGGCGCCTTGCGCGGCGCGGCCCGCCGCCTCGCGCCCATCAGCGCCGAACGCGAAGGCGCCGGCGTAACCGGCCGCCATGATGACGCTGAGCGCCGCGCCCGAAGCGGAGGCGAGCCCGAGCGCTGCGCCCGCCGCCGGCGCCGATCCTGACCGCGCCGCTTCAAGCGCAATGACGGAAAGTCCCCCCGCCGCGCCGAGAACGACCGCGCCAAGGCCGACAAGCGCCAGCCGCAGGCCGCCCCGCCAGAGCGGCGCGCCCAGCGACAAGAAAAGCGTCGCCGCTGCCGCGCCGGCGAGCGCGATATCCGTCCGGAAGGATCCAGGATGAAAGCCCGACTGCATGGCGATGCGGCGCCCCGCGAGAATGAGCCCCGCCGCGACGCCCGCATAAAAAAGCCGCAGCCAGAAATTGCGCGGCGCCAGAGAAGCGATCGCCGCCGGGGCCGCCGTCATCACCGCGAGCGCGGCAAGATAGGCGTAAGAAACCATCGCAAAAGACGAAGGCGCGCCGCGAAAAGCGGTCGCAGCGAGCGCCGTCAGGCCGCAAGCGACGAGGCTTGAGGCGAGCAGCGGCCGGGCGGCGGCGATATCACCGAGGGCGCTGCCTTTGTTCTCGCGCACTGAACTCCCCGTGAGCGCCGATCAACCGGCCCGCTCGGGCAAGTCCTCGTCGAGGATCGCCATATTGAACTGGTAGACAAGATCGCCGTCTTCATCGTCGCGGAAGATGACGCCGAGAAATTCCTCGCCGAAGTAGACCTCCGCCGAGTCCTTCTTGTTGGGCCGCCCGCGGATGATAATGTTGCCGAGCCCGAACTTCGTCCGGAAATATTGCTGAAGGCGAGCGATTTCAAAAGGATCCATGGAAAATCGTCTCTTGCTGCTGAGACGTACATAGCCGCCTTCGCCGCCGGCGCAAACCTTCGGCTGGGCCGGCCCCAAGGAAACCTTTCCTTTTTCTGAGCCGAAGCGCTAGAGAGGCGCCCCGCAAACCGGGGCTAACCATGAAGGCTTTTCTCCTCCTCGCCGCCCTGCTCGCACTCGCGGGCTGCGGCCGGGCGGATACCCCGGCGACTCCGAAAGCCGCGAATTGCACGATTTCCGAAGCCGGCGCCCTCAGGATCGAAAACGCCTGGGTGCGCACGCAAAAAGACGTGAGCGCCACGAGCGCGGCCTATTTCACCTTGTGCAATGCCGGGACGGCGCCGGTGACGATCGAAGCGATCACGACGCCGGCCGCCGGCATCGTCGAACTTCACGAGAGTACGCGGGACGCAAACGGCGTCGTTTCGATGGCGCCGATCGGACTGCTGACTCTCATGCCCGGCGAACAAGTCACTTTCGAGCCCGGCGGCAAGCACGCAATGCTGATGAACCTCGCGGCGCCGATCGCCGAGGGAACAACCACCGTTCTCGCTCTAAAGCTCACCGGCGGCGGCGCCGTGACCACCGAGGCGAAGGCCGTCCCTGCGACGAGAGCGGCCGCGCGCACACATCCTGCACACACTCAGTGATCGCGACAGATCACTGAAAGGCGTCCCGGCCTCGCCTGCTGAACGCGCGGGCGCGCTTGCGGCCTCCCTCGCGCGAGATCGGCGCAACTAGCGTGCGGTCGCTTTCAAGCCGCGCCGGCCGTTCATTTCATCAGGTCAGGTCAATCGTCGTCCTCTTCGCGGCCGGCGCCCGTCTCGTGATCATTCAACGCTGAGACTTTCGACGCGAGATCGAAGGGTCCCCAGACATAGACGAGCGCCGAAATGCCGATCGCGCCCCCGACGATCAGGCCCAGTCCGCCGCGCGCGCCCCCCTCGAAAACAGATCGCGCGGCGCCGGATAATGTTACTCCGACGACGTCGAATTTCATCAGCGCAGAGAACGCGATCACCGCCGCAGCATGCGCAATCGCGAGAACCATTATCACCTTGCCAGCTGCTTCATGCGCTTCGAGAACAAGCGAATCCTCGCCTTGGCCGATCCCTACGAGAGCGATGAGCACGGCGAAGGGTATGAACGCGAGGAACGCGAACCCGCCCAGCCGTGCGCCCTGCATCAGAAGCGGCGCGGCGCCTCGCAGACCCTTGGAGAGATCTGGCGCCTTGAAGCGCCATGCGTCTTTCACATAGGGCCTTACATCGCCGAAGAGACGCCATCCAATGCGCATAAAGACAAGCGCGAGCGCCGAAACGCCGGCGCTGACATGGACGAGCCCGCGGCCGCCTTCCGGCTTCGGCGCAATCAGCGCGACCAACACCGCAAGAGCCAGCGCCCAGTGCAGAACGCGCTTGCCAATTGCCCAACTCGCTGCCTTCGGAGCATTTACCACGGCTGGACCACACTGGCGTCGCGCACTTGCGATTTGCGCTGTGACTAGCAGGCAAGGGCCGTAGAAATTTGACCCAGATCAACTCGCGCGCATAATTCGCCGCCAGGATCAACGGCGACCAGCGTCACCGGCTCTTACGCTCCTGCCGCTCAGTCAAACCCCTGATCCATCGAAATCGCCGGCGACTTCGCGCAGTCGCCGACGGGTTTGGCTGGTACGCCCGCGACCGTGCAGCCGGGCTTGACCGCTTGCAACACGACGCTGCCCGCGGCGACCTTGGCGTTCTCGCCGATTTCGATGTTGCCCAGCACCTTGGCCCCGACGCTGATGAGCGCGCCGCGGCGGATTTTCGGATGGCGGTCGCCGATCTCTTTTCCAGTGCCGCCAAGCGTCACGTTCTGGAGGATCGACACGTCGTCTTCGATCACCGCCGTTTCGCCAATGACGACGCCGGTCGCATGATCAATGAACACGCCTTTGCCGATGACGGTCGCGGGGTGAATGTCAACCTGGAAAAGTTCCGACATCCGGCTTTGCAGGTAAAGAGCGAGCGGGCGCCGGTCACGGCGCCAGAGCCAGTTGGCGACGCGCTGCGTCTGCAGCGACAGATAGCCTTTGAAATAAAGAAACGGCTGCGCGTATTCGAAGCACGCCGGATCGCGCTCATAGACGGCGAGAATGTCGGCGATCCCTGCTTCGACGATGCGCGGCTCGTCCCGATAGGCGTCGAGAAATATTTCACGCCACAGCATCGCGTTCATGTCGGCGTCGGCGACCTTGCGCGCGAGGCGGTAGGAGAGCGCGTCCTCGAAGGTCTGGTGATTTAAAATGTTCGCGTGGAGAAAACTCGCAAGCGCCGGCTCCTTCGCTGCGCCCGCCGACGCCTCGGCCCGCATGCGCGGCCAGGTCTGGTGTTGCGATAGCTTGACGACTTTCGGAGCGGACATCATTTTCTCCTTCAGCGCGGCGTCAGCAACAGCCGCCCTACCTCCGCGGGCAACGCCCCGGCTTCGGCCAGCGCGCGCGCCTTCAATGTCATGATTATAGTAAGGGAATCGCGAATGTCGCCCTTCAGCGCCATCTCGTGAAGCGCATTAAAACTGATGCGCCGGTGAGCCAGAACCTCGTCTGGCCCCGGCGCAGGCGCGCCCGGAGTAAGGCCCCATGCAAGAAAACAGACGCTTTTTTCATCGGTGACGGAATTCGATATGTCGAACGAGGCGAACTCCAGCCAGTGCGCCGCGCGGTAGCCCGTTTCCTCCAGAAGCTCGCGTTCCGCCGACAGACGCGGATCGACGCCGATGTCCCCTCCGCCCTCCGGCAGCTCCCAGCTATAGGCGTCATGTGGAAAGCGATGCTGGCCGACAAGCATCGTCTGGCCTTCGTCATCGATGGGCAAGACGCCGATCGCGAGATTAGCGAAAGAGACGACGCCGTATTGCCCGGGCGCGCCGTCAGGCCGCGTGACGGCGTAGTCGGCGACGCTGATCCACGGATTGCGATAGACTTCGCGCGCCGAATTGACCGTCCACGGACCGATCTTCTTGTGCTTCACGAAGCCGCTTTCTTTCGAACCGGCACCGGGAGCTGGCAAATGTCGAGATAATCCGGGCGGAAATAGAAAAACGCCTCCGGGCGATTGCGTCGCGCCTCCGCGTATTCCGCGAAAACGGGGCGCGCGCTGTCGAGAATCTCAAACCTCTCGCGCGCCACTTCCGGCACGTCAGCCGCGACGCGGATCGAAACGATTTTTTCGCCGAGGTCGTCGGTCTTTTTCTCCGGCGGCGCAACGCGGCGGAGCGCCTGCAGATGCTCCATGCCGTCGATAACCCGTCCGAACACGGACAAATTGCGGTCGAGGTAACGCTGGGGCTGCAGCGCCACGTAGAATTCCGTCGAAGCCGTATCGCGCCCGTCCTCGCGTCCGAAGGCGAAAGCGCCCGCGCAGTGAAGATGCCACGCCGCGCCCGTCGCCGCATCGAACCCGGCGGGAAGGCTGGCGACGAACCCGGCTTCAGGCGCATAGCCGTCGGCGTCGCCGAGCGGGTTGAAGGCGAAGCCCTTGGCGAGCCGGCCTTCGAATTCCGCTTTCAACGCCTTTTTCGAGGTCGTCGTGGTCTTTTCACCGAACGGATCTCCGCCTTGCGCGACGAATCCGTCGATCACCCGATAAAACGAAAGACCGTCATAGAACCCTTCGCGCGCGAGATTCTTCACTTGTGCCACGTGCATCGGCGCAAGAGCCGGGGAAAGCGCGACGTGCACCTTGCCGCGTTCGAGTTCGATAATGAGCAATTCCTCCGCCGGGATTTCCCGCCAGTCCGCAGCGGCGCTCGCGCCGAGAATGTCAGCGCCCGACTTCTTTCCCTCGATCGCGTCGGCGAAGGCCGGGCCCGCCGCCAAGGCGCCGCAAACGGATAACAAAGCAAGTCTCATCGTCTCACCCTCTCCCGCGATAGGCCGGAACGCCGGTGTCGGGGACCCAAAGTCCCTTCGGCGCCGCGCCCGTCTGATAAAAGATGTCGATCGGAATGCCGCCGCGCGGATACCAATAACCGGCGATCCTGAGCCAATGGGGCTGTGCCGCCGCGACGATGCGGCGCGCGATGGCGACCGTGCAATCCTCGTGAAAGGCGCCATGATTGCGAAACGATCCGAGATAGAGCTTTAGGGACTTCGACTCGATAAGCTTCTTCGCCGGCGCATAGTCGATGATGAGATGGGCGAAATCGGGCTGCCCAGTCACCGGACAAAGCGATGTAAATTCCGGCGCCGTGAAGCGTGCGAGATAGAGGACGCCGACCTGCGGGTTCGGCACGGTTTCAAGAACAGCCGCCTCCGGCGAGGCGGGCGCCGCGGTCGCGCGGCCAAGCTGGCTCAACGAGAGCGCGCCATCCTGTTTGGCTTTGGCGGGGCGCTGCTTTTTCCGCCTTGTGTTGCGCACGGGGACATTCATTCCGCGCTTGGTATCGGTGCTTGGCCAACGGGTAAAGCGCGCTGGCCCGTTTGGCCGCCAGCGATGATGGACAAGCCTTTGTCGCTTACCTATAAGCCCCTTCCGGACGGCGGGGCCCCGGCCCCGATCGCCGACCGCCCAGGTAGCTCAGTTGGTAGAGCAGG
>DNZB01000377.1 GCA_003506635.1 Parvularcula sp. | reverse complement strand
AGCGGCGGCGCGGAAATCGGCGCGGCGTGGTCCAAGAAGTCGGCCGAAAACCGCAACTATCTTTCGGTCCGCCTCGACGATCCTTCGCTCCCGGCGCCCATCCTCGCCAATCTCTGTGAGATGGAGAACGGCGAATTCGACCTCATCTGGTCGCGCCCGAACCGCCGCCGCAGCGGCGAGTAATCGCCCTCAGCCAAGCGCCCCGCGGGAAACCGCGGGGCGTTTTCGCATGCTCAGCCAACGGCTTCGCGAGAGGCGCCGCGGCGGCGCGACTTGGTCGCGCCGACATGCGCTTTCTGACCTGCATGGTTACCGGCACGGTTGCTGCATGGAACCGGGGAGGGAAGCCAACAGAAACCCGGGGGGCTCGATGGGGTGCATTCTCAACCGTTGCACGGATCATGTCGCGAGCGACCTGTTGGTCGTCGCCTATTATGCGACCTTTGTTCTCGTCACCATTGCGCTCTCCTATCTCGCCAATTCGAAATCGATCCGCACGGCGGCGAGCCTCATCGGCATGGGGTGGGCGTTCGGTCTCTTCGCCTTCTTCTATCTCAACGTCTCAGGCTATTTCCTCGTCGCCGTCATGTATGACACGATCCTCGCGTATCATTTCTGGCGGATGGCGAAGGTCGAACTCTTCGCGGCGCCGCTCTACATCGCCCTGCTATTTGAGATAACGTTCATCATCTTCACGCAGGGCGTCGGGCTCTCATCCTACGCTGCCATGTTCATCCTGAACCGCCTCTTCGAAATCATCCTTCTTTATCTGATCGGATGCTCACTCTTCAGGTTTCATGTGCTTCGCCTGCAGAAGAAATCGCCGGCGCCGATCACCGATTGGCGTGTCCGATTTGTGGTCGGCTAGCCGGCAAGGCCCGCGTCTTCAACCCGGCATCCTCCAGTCGCCCGCACAAAAAAATGCGGTGCAATTACGCGCGAATTTCAAGCATCTCTGGCATCGACGACTGGTCTCGGGCATCCAGCCATGCGGTTCATTCGACAACGCTCACTGCGACCATCGAGTTCGACCGCCGCGCGGTCTTCTGCCGGCGTATTTCTGAGGCGACCGGCCGCTTAATGGACCTGCGTTTCCTCTCGGGCGAGCTCATCGGCGAGAAGGCGCAAGAGCGCCAGAAGCCGCGAGTTCACGGTCACTTGTCTGCCCGTCGACAAGGTCACCGTGACGGTTCCGTCCGGTCCTTGATCGGACAGTTTTTCCCTCCAGGAAGCGCCGTCAAAGGGATCGAATTTCATGAGCTCGCCACCGCCGGAATTAAGGGCGGAACATCCAATAATGCCTTCAAATATCTTTGTCACGCGATCACCCAATCATGGTCGGTCATGTCGAAATTCACGCGTCGGGCTCATCAAATAAAAGGCCGAGCGCGGCGGCGTCCTTGAATCGCGCGGGGAGCCGGTCGCGATATTTTCGCGCCAGCGCGAGCAGCAATTTGTTGACCGGATCGCCCGCCCGCCGTTCGATTTCCTTGAGGTTTTCGTCAAGCAGGAAAAACGCGAATACGAGCTCCTCAACCGACACTTCGAGATACTCGGCGATGCGCTGGAGCGCCGTCATCGACAGCGGCCGACGCCCTGCTTCGACACGCGAATAAACCGGCTGGCTCATATGTAAAAACTCGGCCATTTCCGTCTGCGTGAAAGCGAGATGGCTTCTCAACAAGCGCAACAGCGAGCCGAATTCGAGCACGGAAATAAGCTCCGGACTTCTCGCGGATTTTGCGCCGAAATTGACAGTAACGCAAGCCGAACCGGCGATCGCCCGCACCCCAATGACGCGAATTTGCGAAGCGTTCTCCGCTTTATTCTGCAGGTGAATAAATTATTCGCCGGCTGAATAGGGGCCCTCCAAAGAAAGAATAACGGCCCCCGAATTCAGAATAGGGAGGAGTTCCAGAACTACGGCCATGCGCGCCAAAATCCCGGCGATGTCGCATTGGAGGTCGCGATCAATGGCGAGGAGCAATAACTCAAAACGCGAGCGCCCGAAGCCCAATGGCGCGCACAAATCCGTCAAGGCGCGAGCGAAAGCGCAGGCCGACAAGAGCCCCTTTCTGAGCATCGATGAGGCCGCGCTCTATCTCCGCGTCACCGCCCGGGCGCTCGAGCATTTCAGGGGCGAGGGCGGCGGGCCCGCCTACCGGAAACATGGCGGGTCGATCGTCTATCATATCCATGATCTCGACAGCTGGTCGTCGCTTCGCCGCTTTTCCTCGACCTCGAAAAAGGCCGACCAATGAGAAGCGGTCCTACGAAAATCATCGTGGTTTCCGGCGCCGCGATTGGGGCGATTTCGATGGCGAGCGCCGTCGATTTTGCGCCCGTTCTTGTCTGGAACGCCTCGGCGAGCGCGCCCATCGGGCTCTACCGGATTGAGCGGCATGATCTTCTCGAGGTCGGCGACTTCGTGCTCGTCAGGCCCGAAGAAGAGCTCGCGAAACTCATCGCCGAACGCGGCTATTTGCCGGAAAATATCCCGCTCCTGAAGCGCGTCGCAGCGCTTCCCGGCGATGAAATCTGCCGCGAATCGCAAGCGATATTCATCAACAATGTGCGCGCCGCCGATGCGCAAATATTTGATTCTTTCGGTCGGGAGATGCCCGCCTGGAGCGGCTGTCTCACGCTCCAATCGGGTGAGAGTTTCCTCCTCAATGACCCTGAAAAATCGCTTGACGGACGTTATTTCGGAGCGACGAGGGCGGATGCGGTGATCGGGGTCGCGCGCGCCGTCTGGGTGATGGAGCCGGCGCGATGAGGAGCTGGATAGGGGGTAGGCGGAGGAATGCGCCGGTAATTGGCGAAGACTTGGCTTTATTTGCGAACGGGGCGGCTGCCCCTCACTCTGGCGTCGTGGAAACGGGGTCGAATTCTCGCCCCAAGCGACGGAAACGAGGAGGAGCAGCCATGGAGCATTATGCCGGGATCGACGTGTCGATGGAACAATCAAGCCTGTGCGTGATCGATGAGAAGGGCGAAATCGTCCTGGAGACGGTGGTGGACACCCATCCGGACGTCATCGCCGACGCGCTGTCGCCCTATGAGGCGACGCTGAAACGGATCGGCCAGGAGACAGGCGCACTGTCGCCTTGGATCCACAAGCACTTGCGCGCGCATGGCCTGCCCATTGTGTGCATGGAGGCAGGCCATACGCGCGCGGCGCTCAAATCCATGCGCAACAAAACCGACAGGAATGATGCAAGGGGCCTGGCGCAGATCCTTCGCACGGGCTGGTTCCAGCCGGTCTATATCAAGAGCGATGAAGCCTATCGCATGCGCCTTTTGCTGACCGCGCGGCGCAATCTGAAGCGCAAGTTCCTCGATCTTGAGAACGCGGTCAGGCACTCGCTGAAAGCTTTTGGCATCAAGCTTGGACATGTTGCGCGCAAGGACTTTGAGCGCAAAGTCCGCGAAAACCTGGCTGATGACCCGGTCATGGCGGGCATGGTTGACGGGCTTTTGATCGCGCGCGCCGTACTCTGGAAGGAATATGTGAAGCTCAACGGTCTCGTCGTGCGCGTCGTCGGCCGGGACGAGTTGATGCGGCGATTTACATCGGTTCCAGGCGTCGGTCCAATCACCGCGATGAGCTTCCGGGCGGCGGTCGACGATCCGGGAAGGTTCTTGAAATCGCGCATTGTCGGCGCCCATTTTGGTTTGACGCCGCGGCGATATCAGTCGGGAACCAGCATCGATTATGGCGGCCGTATCTCCAAGCTTGGCGACCAGGAAGTGCGGGCCTCGCTCTATGAAGCGGCGAACGTCCTGCTGACGCTGAAACGCGGGAAAGACCCGCTCAAATCATGGGGGCAGAAGATCGCGAAAAAGCGCGGTCACAAGGCCGCCTGCTGCGCGGTCGCGCGCAAGATTGCGATCATTCTGCACGCGATGTGGCGTGACGGAACCGCCTATGGCGCGCCGAAAAAGCCGCCGCATTTGTTGCAGATCGCCGCCTGAAACGGCGCTGAAAGGGAAGGAAAACGACGACAGGTTTTGAGAGGAATCCGCCCCAAAAGCGGATCGATTGGACGGGATGCTGTGACCAGCGGGAAGCTCGCAATCTTGCCTGTGACGCCTTCAATCGAGGAGCGATCACGCGGAAATGCATGTGATTTGAAGCCCCGCCGCATCCGATCGGAAAATGAACCGGCGCATCCAGATGCGGCGAGTTCGGAAGAGTGTATGGACCGTCTGATTGATGAAGTTTTGACGCGGATTCTCGAGGAAGATTTGTGATGGAAAAACGAAGTCGAATATGAGAGAAAGGAGGCGCGGATCATGTCGAAGCAAGAGAAGATCCGTAAGCCAATTAAGAGGGCAAGATTAAAGCTTTGGCGCTACTCAGCGCGCAAAGCCAGTCTGCACGTCGCTTCTGGTGGAGACACCTGCAAGTTCAGTAGCGCCAAATGGCGCCAGCCGCCGTCGCTGCCATTTTCGCCTCGAATTGAACCGCGGTACCAATTTCCTTCGTTTCGCCAAACCGCCGGCGAAGGGCTCCAGGCGATTCCATGAGCGACGACGACGAATTCCGCCCGAGACTGGGTCGCATCCGGTCGATCGGGGGGCGCGCGGCGAAGCGGTTTACGGCCAAGCTCTACGCCCGAATGGAGAAGGCGCGGCCCGGCGTCTTTGCGAAGCGAACGGGCGCGAGGTTCTCCGGCGCGCGGATAGGGCGCGGCGCCGGCGTCGCAGCAAGCTTTGCGCATCGGTCGCACCCTCTCGCGAAGTTTCGCGCTCGCCGGGTGGCGGTCAAGATCCGCTCAGTTCGGCTGGGCAAGAACGGCCTCGC
>DNZB01000378.1 GCA_003506635.1 Parvularcula sp. | reverse complement strand
TCGTCGCCGTCATGTATGACACGATCCTCGCGTATCATTTCTGGCGGATGGCGAAGGTCGAACTCTTCGCGGCGCCGCTCTATATCGCCTTGCTGTTTGAGATAACGTTCATCGTCTTCACGCAGGGCGTCGGGCTCTCATCCTACGCCACGATGTTCATTCTGAATCGCCTCTTCGAATTCATCCTTCTCTATCTGATCGGATGCTCGCTCTTCCGCCTTCATGTGCTTCGCCTTCAAAGGAAATCGAAGGAGCCGATCACCGATTGGCGCGTCCGATTTGTGATAGGGTAGCGGCCGGTTTCCGCCAGCGGCAGATCTCAAGCGGGACCCAAATCGCAGCGCCTGGATGCGCTCGACCCTAAAGGGCTCCGACCGCCTATGCCGACGGAAGACCGGCCTTGAAAGCGCCGCCGACTCGGTCGACCTTTGAGTCTCTTTACGAACATCGACTTCCGCCGGGGCGATCTCGCTCCGGCCTTTTTCGTTCGCGATAGGTCGCTCAGTGGAGCTTCGTTTCTTCCCGGGATAGCTCGTCGGCGAGGAGCCGCAAGAGCGCCAACAGGCGCGAATTGACGGTCACTTGCTTGCCCGTCGACAAGGTCACAGTGACGGTTCCGTCCGGTCCTTGATCGGACAGCTTTTCCTTCCAGGATGCGCCGTCAAAGGGGTCGAGTTTCATGAGGTCGCCGTCGCCGGGATTGAGGGCGGAACATCCAATAATGCCGTCAACTCTCTTTGTCACTCGTTCATCCTATCATAATCGGTCATGTCGAAATTCAGGCGTCGGGCTCGTCAAACAGCAGGCCGAGCGCGGCGGCGTCCTTGAAACGCGCGGGGAGCCGGTCGCGATATTTCCGCGCCAGCGCGAGCAGCAATTTGTTGACCGGATCGCCCGCCCGCCGTTCGATTTCCTTGAGGTTGTCGTCAAGCAGGAAAAACGCGAATACGAGCTCTTCAACTGACACCTCGAGATACTCGGCGATGCGTTGAAGCGCCGTCATCGACAGCGGCCGACGCCCTGCTTCGACACGCGAATAAACCGGCTGGCTCATATGTAAAAACTCGGCCATTTCCGTCTGCGTAAAAGCGAGATGGCTTCTCAACAATCGCAACAGGGAGCCGAATTCGAGCACGGAAAAACACTCCGGACTTTACCCAGATTTTGAGCCGAAATGGACAATAGCGCAAGCCGAACCGGCGATCGTCCGCACCCCAATAACGCGAATTTGCGAGACGTTCTCCGGTTTATTCCACTGGCGAATAAAATATTCGCCGGCTGAATAAAGACCCCCAAAAGAAAGAATAACGCCCCGCGATTTTGGAATAGGGAGGAGTTCCTCAATTACGTCCTCGCGCGCCAAAATGCCGGCGATGTCGCATTGGAGGTCGCGATCAATGGCGAGGAACAGCATCCGAAAGCGCGAGCGCTCGAAGCCCAATGGCGCGCAGAAATCCGTCAAGGCGCGGGCGAAGGCGCGGGCCGACAAAAGCCCGTTTTTGAGCATCGATGAGGCGGCGCTCTATCTCCGCGTCAGCGCCCGGGCGTTGGAGCATTTCAGGGGCGAGGGCGGCGGGCCGGCCTATCGCAAACATGGCGGTTCAATCGTCTATCATATCCATGATCTCGATCTCTGGTCGTCGCTTCGCCGCTTTTCTTCGACCTCGAAAAAGGCCGAACCATGAGACGCGGGGCTGCGACAATCATCGCGGCTTCCGGCGCGGCGATTGCGGCGATTTCGATCGCGAGTCTCGTCAAATTCGCGCCCTTGCTCGTCTGGAACGCCTCGGCGAGCGCCCCCATCGGCCTTTACCAAATAGAGCGAAACAAGCGGCTCGAAGTCGGCGACTTCGTGCTCGTCAGGTCACATGAAGCGCTCACGAAATTCATCGCCGAGCGCGGTTATCTGCCGGAAAATATCCCGCTTTTAAAGCGCGTCGCAGCGCTTCCTGGCCATGAAATCTGCCGCGAATCCGAGGCAATAATGATCAACGAAATTCGCGTCGCCGACGCGCAGATATTTGATTCATTCGGTCGGAAATTGCCCGCCTGGAGCGGCTGTTTCACGCTCCAATCAAGTGAGATATTTCTCCTCAACGACCCCGAAAACTCGCTTGATGGGCGATATTTCGGAGCGACGAAGGCGAAGGATGTGGTCGGCGTTGCGAAGCCGCTCTGGATCAGGGAGAATGATCGATGAGGGCGCGGATAGGGGGTAGGCGGAGGAATGCAAGATTAAAGCTTTGGCGCTACTCGTCGCGCAAAGCCAGTCTGCACATCTCATTTGGTAGAGTCATTGATGATTTGGATGGCGCCAATTGGCGCCAGCCTCAGCCGCGGCCTTCTTCGCTTAGAAGTGATCCGCCGGATCAATGTCCTCGGCTTCGCCAAACCGGCTCCGAAGGGCGCCAGGCGATCCCATGAGCGACGACGACGAATTCCGCCCGAGATTGGGCCGCATCCGCTCGATCGGCGGGCGCGCGGCGAAGCGCTTTACGGCCAGGCTCTACGCCCGCATGGAGAAGGCGCGGCCCGGAATCTTTGCCAAGCGAACGGGCGCGAGGTTCTCCGGCGTACGGATCGGGCGCGGCGCCGGCGTCGCCGCAAGCTTCGCCAGCCGGTCGCACCCTTTCGCGAAGTTCCGCGCGCGCCGGGTGGCGGTCAAGATCCGCTCGGTGCGGCTCGGCAAGAACGGCCTCGCCAAGGCGCGGGCGCATCTTCGCTATATCCAGCGCGACGGCGCCGAG
>DNZB01000376.1:3137-4565 GCA_003506635.1 Parvularcula sp. | reverse complement strand
TTCCTCCGCCTACCCCCTATCCATCTCCTCATCGCGCCGGCTCCCTCACCCAGACGGCGCGCGCGACACCGATCACCGCATCCGCCCTCGTCGCTCCGAAATACCGCCCGTCGAGCGATCTATCAGGATCGTTGAGGAGGAAGATTTCGTCCGATTGCAACGTAAAGCAGCCGCTCCAGCTGGGCATTTTTCGGCCCAAAGAATCGAAAATCAGTGCACTCGCGACGCGCACATCGCTGATGAATATCGCTTCGGATTCGCGGCAGATTTCGTCGCCGGAAAGCGCCGCGACGCGCTTCAGGAGCGGGATGTTTTCCGGCAAATAGCCGCGCTCGGCGATGAGTTTCGCGAGCGTTTCGTCGGACCGGACGAGCAAATAGTCGCCGACTTCGAGCCGCTCATTCCGTTCAATTCGATAAAGGCCGATGGGGGCGCTCGCCGAGGCGTTCCAGACGAGGATCGGCGCGAACTTGACGACGCTGGCGAGCGCAAGCGCCCCAATTGCTGCGCCGGAAACCGCAAAGATCTTCGCAGCAGCGCGTCTCATTGGTCGGCCTTTTTCGAGGTCGAGGAAAAGCGGCGAAGCGACGACCAGCTGTCGAGATCATGGATATGATAGACGATCGATCCGCCATGTTTCCGATAGGCCGGCCCGCCGCCCTCGCCCCGGAAATGCTCCAGGGCCCGGGCGCTGACACGGAGATAGAGCGCGGCCTCGTCGATGCTCAAAAAGGGGCTTTTGTCAGCCCGCGTCTTCGTCCGCGCCTTGACGGATTTCTGAGCTCCATTGGGCTTTGAGCGCTCGCGCTTTCGGATGCTGTTCCTCGCCATTGATCGCGACCTCCAATGCGACATCGCGGGGATTTTGGCGCACGAGTGCGTAATTGAGGAACTCCTCCCTATTCCAAAATCGCAGGGCGTTATGCTTTCTTTTGAGGGTCCGTATTCGGCCGGCGAATATTTTATTCGCCAGTGGAATAAAGCGGAGAACGTCTCGCAAATTCGCGTTATTGGGGTGCGGACGATCGCCGTTTCGGCTTGCGCTATTGCCCATTCCGGCGCAAAATCTGCGTGAAGTCCGGAGCGTTTTTTTTCCGTGCTCGAATTCGGCTCCCTGTTGCGATTGTTGAGAAGCCATCTCGCTCTGACGCAGACGGAAATGGCCGAGTTTTTACATATGAGCCAGCCGGTTTATTCGCGTGTCGAAGCGGGGCGGCGTCCCCTGTCTATGACGGCGCTTCAGCGCATCGCCGAATTTCTCGAGGTGTCGGTTGAGGAACTCGTATTCGCGTTTTTCCTGCTTGACGACAACCTCAAGGAGATCGAACGGCGCGCGGGCGATCCGGTCAACAAACTGCTGCTCGCGCTGGCGCGAAAATATCGGGAGCGGCTCCCCGCGCGTTTCAAGGACGCCGCCGCGCTCGGCCT
>DNZB01000376.1:0-2905 GCA_003506635.1 Parvularcula sp. | reverse complement strand
AAGGACGCCGCCGCGCTCGGCCTGCTATTTGACGAGCGTGGCGAATGAGATTTGAGATGAAGGATAATGATCAGGTGATCGCGTGACAAAGTTGTCTGACGGCACTATTGGATGTTCCGCCCTCAATCCCGGCGGCGGGGACCTCATGAAACTCGACCCCTTTGACGGCGCGTCCTGGAAGGAAAAACTGTCCGATCAAGGACCGGACGGAACCGTCACCGTGACCTTGTCGACGGGCAAGCAAGTGACCGTCAATTCGCGCCTGTTGGCGCTCTTGCGGCTCCTCGCCGACGAGCTATCCCGGGAAGAAACGAAGCTCCACTGAGCGACCTATCGCAAATGAAAAAGGCCGGAGCGAGACCGCCCCGGCCGAAGTCGATGTTCGTAAAGAGGCTCAAAGATCGACCGAGTCGGCGGCGCGTTCAAGGTCGGTCCTCCAGCAGCATGGGCTGTCGAAACCCTTCGGAAACGAGCGCATCCTGGCGCTGCGAATTGGGCCCCCGCTCGAGATCTACTGCGGGCGGAAATCGGCCTCTACCCTATCACAAATCGGACGCGCCAATCGGTGATCGGCTCCTTCGATTTCCTTTGAAGGCGAAGCACATGAAGGCGGAAGAGCGAGCATCCGATCAGATAAAGAAGGATGAATTCGAAGAGGCGATTCAGAATGAACATGGTGGCGTAGGATGAGAGCCCGACGCCCTGCGTGAAGACGATGAACGTTATCTCAAACAGCAAGGCGATATAGAGCGGCGCCGCGAAAAGTTCGACTTTCGCCATCCGCCAGAAATGATACGCCAAAATCGTGTCATACATGACGGCGACGAGAAAATAGCCTGAGACATTGAGATAGAAGAAGGAGAAAAGACCGAACGCCCAGCCCACGCCGATGAGACCGGCCGCCGTCCGGATCGATTTCGAATTGGCGAGATAGGAGAGCCCGACGGCGACGAGAACGAAGATCGCGTAATAAGCGACGACCAACAGGTCGCTGGCGACATGATCGTTACATCGGTTGAGAATGCACCCCATAGAGCTCCCCCGGCCCCGAATGGCTCCCCTGCCAGGCTCGATGCAGCAATCGTGCCGGTAACCATGCAGACTTAGGATTCCGCGTGTCAGCGCGCTGCACGAGCAGCGCGCTCATGGCGCGCCAGCGGTCGCCGCCAGGCGGCGGCGCCGGCGAACATGCGAAAGCGCCCCGCGGTCTCCCGCGGGGCGCTCCGCCAAGGGCGATCACTCGCCGGCGCGGCGGCGGTTCGGGCGCGACCAGATGAGGTCGTATTCGCCATTCTCCATCTCGCAAAGATTGGCGAGGATCGGGGCCGCGAGGGAGGGATCGTCGAGGCGGACCGAGAGATAGTCGCGCTTCTCGTTCGAGGTTTTCTTCCAGGCGGCGCCGATTTCGGCGCGGCCGGCGAAGATGCGGAAGTCGGGCGCTTTCTCGCTCGTTTTTTCCGCGGGTCTCACCTGGACGTTGGCGTCGAGGGTCAAGGTCGCGACGTTCCCTGAGTAGCCGTCGCCGGATTTGGTGAAGGTGCCGATGGTCGCCATGATGAAGTCTCCATTGTTTCTGAGCCCGCGCCTGTCGCGGCCTCGATGGCGATCGTCAGGCCGCGGGCGATCGCCGGCGCAGCGGTCCGCCCGAAGCGAAGCGGAGGACGGCGGCGACGATGTTTTTTGTCTACTCGCGAGGAATGGCGGCCGTCCTCCTTCGGCCGCCAGGGGAAAAAACTTCGCCGCCGCCGTTGCGTCCACGGCGATCGAGGCGAAGCCGGCCCTGCGGCCAGATCAGGCCATCAGAGGCGCGATGGGCGACGGATCAAGCATCGGGAGACACCCCGCTGGCGAGCGGAATCTGCACGAGTTTGTCGATCGCTACTGGCTCGTTGCGCCTGACCTCCTGCGTATCAATGCTGACCACGAAGGAGGAGTGCGATGCGCACTTTTCGTTATTCGCAGCGGACGTCCGCAATGCGTGGCAAGATGAAGTCTCGAACGAAATGCGTACGACTGCGGCGCTCGCGATTTCCCGCTCAACGCAGCACTTCGAAGCGTGCCGGGACGCGGCGGAGGGACGTTTTCCACGCGCGATGCAATCGCGGCCGCACGCAAAGCTAGAGCACGTCTACAGCGCACCGCTTAGGCGGGCCCGTCCGCGCGGCGGCGACGATGACCAAGCGGGCTTTGAGGGGTCGACGCCGATCAAGCGATGGTCAAAATGCGATATGACACAGAGCAAGCCAGCCTCAGCGAGCTTCGTAAAGGCGGTCAAGCCAAAGCAAACGTTGACGCAAATCATTAGCGACACCCTAGGCACGTTCAGCGTGTGCGAATTGCCTGACGTGCTTGAATGAATTGTCCTCATGGGAGGGCGGCCGTTATTCGCGAGAGACGATGGGAAATAAGGAAATTGCCCTCGACGGCAGAAGCGAGCGAAAAGCGTCTCATCCTGCAGCGGTCTCGGCCATCATGGCAAATGACTGAATGCTTCCAACAGCAACCTTCCGAACTACGCTATGATTTAGCGCAGAAAAGCGGAAGCCACGTCGCTCGTGGTTTCGGTTAGTCCTTTCTATGGGAGTATTCGTGATGAAAGCGCCGCAATCGACGCACGGCCTCCCAAAGGGTAGAGGCGTCCCAGCCGGCGAGCTTGCTGTTAAAGCTTGATAGTCGACAATTCACCCCGGGTGCTCGGTACGACCAACCACGCAATGCGATTGGATTCGCGCTCGCATGGCGTCGGACTCAACGTTGATCATTTACCGCCAATTGCAGGCCGCGCATATTTAAGGTAGAGCGCCGGAACGATCATCAGGTTGACGACGACGGAAGAAATCAGCCCGCAGACGATGACGATCGCCATCGGGTGCTCGATCTCGTGACCGGGCTTGACGCCGCCAAG
>DNZB01000090.1:18789-19569 GCA_003506635.1 Parvularcula sp. | reverse complement strand
CCGGGCTGACGCTCGACCCCTTTTCGTCGTCTCGGGGAGACAATCGATGCGAACAATAATGGGCGTGATGTTTCGGGTGCGGAAGTCGATAGGCCTCATGGCGGCCGTCGCGGTCGCTTCGGGCCTGGCGCTATCGCAGTCCGAAGCGCAGTCGACTGTCAGCGATCCTGGCAAAGTCATGGAGCTCGAATGGGAAATCGGGCCATGGGACACCCTTTGGAATACCGCTGATTTTGACAGCAGCGTCGTCGGCGAAAAGGTAGGCTACTACGTCTATCTTCCGCCGGGTTATCATTCCGGCGATGCGCGACGATATCCGGTCGTCATCTGGCTTCACGGCGCTTATGGCCGGCCGCACGAGGCGAGCCCGATCATCGCCCGTCTTGACAAGGCGATCCGCGCCGGCGCTGCAGATCCGATGATTGTGGTGAGTGCGCTCGATCCGACAGGTCTTGGCATGTGGACGGACAGCAAGGATGGGCGACTTCCAATGGAGTCGTTGATCATCAAGGAGCTCATCCCGCACGTCGACAAGACTTACAGAACCGTCGGAACGGCGGCCTCGCGCGCGATCGAAGGATTCTCGATGGGCGGCTACGGCGCTGCCTATCTCGGCTTCAAGTATACTGACTTATTTGCTTCTGTATCGATGATCGCCGCCGCGTTGCACAAACCCGAGACGCTCAAGGAGCGCCGCGCCGCGATCTTTACGAACGTCTTTGGCGGCGATCTTGATTACGCGTGGGAGCGATCGCCCTGGCGCTGGGTCGAAAAGAACGC
>DNZB01000090.1:0-18751 GCA_003506635.1 Parvularcula sp. | reverse complement strand
GAACCGTCGGAACGGCGGCCTCGCGCGCGATCGAAGGATTCTCGATGGGCGGCTACGGCGCTGCCTATCTCGGCTTCAAGTATCCTGACTTATTTGCTTCTGTATCGATGATCGCCGCCGCGTTGCACAAACCCGAGACGCTCAAGCAGCGCCGCGCCGCGATCTTTACGAACGTCTTTGGCGGCGATCTTGATTACGCGTGGGAGCGATCGCCCTGGCGCTGGGTCGAAAAGAACGCTGGCAAAATCCGCAATCGCCAGAATGTGCGGCTCTATGTGGGCGCCGAAGACGGATTGCTGGAGTGGGACCGGCGGTTTCACGAATTGATGGTCGAGCGCAACATCACGCATGAATGGGGCGTCGTTCCGAATAGCCCGCATGCGATCGGCGCCCTGATGCAAAACTGGGAGGGTGATTTTTTCGCATTTTATCGTCTCGCATTTGAAGGGCTTTCGACCGAAATCGCGCCAGCGGGAGACGATTAGTGCAGAGATTTTTCAACGTCCTTTTCGCTTCGCTTCTTCTTGCATCATCGTCACCGGCGATCGCCGAGATCATCCTTCCGGACAAGGCTGGAGATTTCAGGAACGGCATTTATCACACAGGATTTGTCGTCGCAGACATCGACGTGATGATTCGGTTTCTCGGAGAATTTTCATCATTGCGCGTTGTCTCGCGCGTGAGACTTCCAAATGGCGGCGAGCGCGTCTTCCTTGCCGATATGCGCGGCCAGCGCCTCGAACTGCTCAGCGATCCGGCCGCCGGGGCGGCAAGCGAACCCGCGAACTATCCGCGCGAGATTGTGACCGGCGCCGCACACCTCGCGATTGAGGTCGAAAATGCGGCCGAGGTGCGCGAGCGTATTCTGGCCCAAGGATATAAGATCGTTTTTCAGGTTCCGGCCGACTTCAGCGACGGGTATATCGTATCGGAGGTCGATGCACACCGCGTTCTCTTTATTGAAGGGCCGAGCGGCGTCGCAATCGAGTTCTTCGAGATAGAACGACGGCCATAGCGGCTCAACAATGAAAGCGGTTCGGCATGCTGCGCAAGGCGACCTTTGGGCTCATGGGAGGCGGTATTTCGCGCCGCGAATTCCTGAACGCCCTTCAAGCTGCAGGGATCGGCGCCGCAGCGGCGACCGAGATCGCTCGAGCGGCTTCTGACGACGACGCGACGGCGCCTGAAAAGATAATCCGTCATGCGACAGGTGGAAAGATCACTTGCGAACATCTGAGCGAATGGGGCGTTCGGCACGTCTTCGGCAACACCGGCGCCTATGAAGCCGGATTCATTGATGCGCTCGTCGACTATCCGCAGATCGGATATGTGCTTGGTCTCCATGAGGGTCCGGTGATGGCGATGGCGGACGGCTACGCCCGCATCAGCGGTGGGCCGGCTTTCGTCAATATTCATTCGATAACCGGGGCGGCGAACGCGCTTGGCATGATTGTCAATGCGTATGCGGATAACTCGCCGGTTGTGGTCAGCGTCGGCCTCAGCGCCAATTCCGGGGAGAACCTCGGCGTCTTTACCGAGACATTCAGGGCGGAGTCGGTTACTGACCTCTACACAAAGCTTGCCTTTCGGGCTTCGACGCCGGGAAATCTGGCCGAATCGCTGCGTCGAGCGTTTCGCATGGCGGAGAGTCCGGCGCCAGGGCCGGTTGTTCTCGGCGTCGCGAGCGACGTGTGGAGCGGCGCGATCCCGGAAACGCGAGTTATTCCGCGTCGGCGGTCAGGCGCCCCGTATCTGGTCCAGCCGGCGCCGGCGGATATCGCCGCCGCGGCGGCGAAGCTGGCGGCGGCGCGCAACCCGCTGCTGGTCGCCGGCGCCGAATTGCCGCGCTGGGGCGGTCTTCGTGAACTCGTCAATATCGCCGATCGCCTGGGGGCGATGGTGAGCGGCGACACTGCCGCCAGCCGCTCTGCGCTCGGATTTCCGCCCGATCATCCTCTTTATCTCGGAGTGATGCGCGGACCCGTTCAGTCGAACCAGCCGATCGATGTCGTGCTTCTAGCCGGGGCGAGCCGCTTGACGCTCGCGCGAACGGATCAAAGACTTGTTCCGGAAAGCGCTCATATCATCGAGACCGGAATTCGCGACGATCATCTGTCGCGCGATTATCCGGTTGACCAGCTGTTATTTGCTGACGCCGGAGCCGCACTCGCCGCCATCGACGAATTGCTCGCCGCAGCAGTCCTTGACAATGACGCTGTGGCGGCGCGGCGGCGTGCGAATGAGGCCCGCAGCGCCGCGCGACGGCGCGACCTCGCCGAGCGTCTTCGATCAACGGCAGGCGAGCGGCCCACGGCGCCCGAGCGACTTGTTGCAGAATTGGATCGTCTGATCGATCCCAGCGCCATCATCGTCACCGAAGGCGTAAGCTCCGACCAGGTCATCACCGACTACCTGCATGTCGACGCCGTCAAAGGCGGCCGCACGCATCTCGTCTCATCCGGCGGAAGCCTCGGTTGGGGCGTGGGCGCGGCGGTCGGCGCCAAACTCGCCGCGCCGGACCGGCCCGTCATCGCCCTCGTCGGTGATGGAAGCTTCCAGTTCGGGCTTCAAGCCCTATGGACAGCGCAACGCCAGCGCCGACCTGTCACCGTCGTTATTTTCAACAATCATGGATATCAGGCGAATCGGTGGGCGATCGCAGGCCTGAAGGGGCGCGGCGCTGCGACCGGTCGCTTTGTGGGCGTCAATATCGGTGATCCGGATATCGATCATGTCGCCATCGCCAGAGGATATGGGGCAGGGGGCGAACGAGTGGACGACGAAGATATGCTGAAGGCGGCGATGCGGAGGGCGGGCGATGCCGCCGCGAACGGGCGAAGCTATGTGATCGACGTCATCATCGCCCAGCGCGGGCCCGGCGCACAGGCGGCGAGCTGGCGGGAATAGTTCGTCTACGCCTCATTGACGCAGACATTCCGGATTTCGGAGTAGAAGTCCAGGGAGAATTCGCCTCCCTCTCGTCCGATGCCGGATTTCTTGAATCCGCCAAATGGCGAGCGCAGGTCGCGTATCATCCAGCCATTCACCCAGACGATGCCTGCTTCGATGCGCGAGGCGGTGCGCCGGGCGCGCGCGAGGTCCTTTGACCAAACGGTCGCAGCTAGTCCGTACTCCGTCGCATTGGCGAGCACGACGGCCTCATCATCCGAATCAAAAGGCGCGATGTGACAAACTGGTCCGAACACTTCTTCGCGGACAATTCGCGACGACTCAGGAGCGCCAGTCCAGATCGTCGGCTCGATCCACGCGCCGTCGCGCCAAGTGTCATGGACCGGAGGGATCGCTCCGCCAGTCACGACCTTTGCGCCATCGCGCCGCGCCGACCTGAAATAGTCCAGCACTTTCTCCCTGTGACCGCGGCTGATGAGCGGCGACAGGGTTGTCGCCGGATTGCGCGGGTCGCCAGGTTTCAGGGATTCCGCTTTGGCTTTCAGCGCCTCGACAAATCGTTCGAAAATCGGCCTCTCGACGTAGAGTCTCTCCGTACACAGGCAGACCTGGCCGCAATTATGGAAAACCGACGCAGCCGTTCCTTCAACCGCTTTCTCGAAGTCGCAGTCGGCGAAAATCACCGCCGCGTTCTTGCCGCCAAGTTCCAGGGAAACAGCCTTGATGCCGCCTGCAGCGGCGGCCATGATCGCCACTCCTGTGCGGGTCTCTCCGGTGAAAGTAATGGCGTTGACTCCGGGGTGCGTCGAAAGAAACTCCCCGGCCGACGCCGGTCCGAACCCGTTGACGACATTATAGGCGCCGGCGGGCAGACCAGCGTCATTCATGACCCCACCAAGCAGGGAAGCAGTGATCGGCGTCTCCTCCGATGGCTTGACCACGACGGCGTTGCCGCATGCGAGCGCCGGTGCGATCTTCCAGGTCGAAAGCACCAAAGGCAGGTTCCAGGGGCAGATCGCCGCGACGACACCCTTCGGCCTGCGTTCAGGGTAATTTGTGGCGCGGCCGCCCGGCATATCCGAAGCAATCGGCCGCATCGCCAAGCCGTTTCGCGCGATGTCAGCAAATACTCGAAACTGTTGCGCCGCCCGGGGGATTTCACCCTTCAGCGTCGGCCCGATCAGCTTTCCCGTATCGCTGATCTCCGCATCGGCGAATTCCGCCGCTCTCTCGATCAGAATTTCACTGATCCGGTCCAGAATCGCGGCGCGTTCTTCGATCGACTTCGCGCCCCACTCGCCTTCAAGCGATCGACGGCCGGCATCGACCGCCCGATCGACATCGTGACTTGACGCTTCTGAAACAACTGCTGAAAGCGAATTGTCCGCGGGACAGCGACTTTCAAAAGTCTTGCCGCTATCGACATAATCGCCATTGATGAAGTTTGCGACCCGTCGCGGACCGCTCATCAGCTTGACCTTCACCACGGCCTCCATGTGAATCGCTCTTGTCTATGCTGCGACCGCAGCCTTGTTTGACTGGTATACTTCGGCGCCGGGGTGATAATCCGCCCACACATACCAGAACATCTTGGAATAATGCGGGACAAGCTTCAGCGATTTGCCCTTCAGCGGGCCTGAAACGCACTGGCCCAACATATTCCATCGCGACTTCGTCTGATGATCAACAAACGAATTTTCTCCATCGCCGATGAATGTGAGCGCGCTGTCCTCAACTCTCCGATCGAACACCTGGATCAGATCGCCGCCATAGCCCGAAGCGATCAGGATATCACTGTTGGCGAGACGATCATGAATAAGAGGATTTATGTGCGATTCCGCGAGACTGTAAGTTCGCGACAGCCCATCGATTTCGACGCCCGTCACCATCGCCTTCATCGGCAGTCGATCGTCGAGACCGTGTTTTAGAGGATAAACCATGACCGGGCTATTTGGATCAATCACGTCAGCCCGCGCCAGGAGATTCAAGTAGAAGTCGTCGCGCCATTCCTTGTTGCGATACCAGACTTTTGAGTTCGGATACATCGCCTTCCAGGTCTTGAGCGAGACGGCGATCGTTGGGACCATTCGCAAGGATGCGTCGCGATCGATCGATCCGTTGTGCGCCTGTACGATCGAGCATTTCGATTTTTTCTCGTAGAAGACGAGATTGTTGGCCAATGCCGACGTTATGGTGATTTCGGGTTCGGCGAATCTGTCTTCGAGAGCAAAGGCCATGGAACTGTGCGCGAGAATGCAATGCGTCATCATGAACGGATTTGCGCCCTCGCGCTGCTCGACGATATGCGGCCGACGCGCCAGCCTTGCGACATAGCCCCATGCCGTCCCTTGATCATCGATGACGCCGACAATTTCCTCGTCCGGACCGAATTTCTCAAGCGCCTGATCGACGCTCATGTAGAGCGGTCGGGTGACCGGTTTAAACATCAATTTCGTATGCATGAAGAAACCGAATACTGCGACTCCGCAAAAAAACGCCGTTGCGCCCAAGAGCGTCAGCGACACGCTGCTTGTTGTCAGGGCGAGCGCCCAGGAGAGCAGGAGAATGAGGGCGCCGCCGGCCCCGATCCAAGGCGCTCTTTGATAGATTAATCGGGCGCCCCAGCCGCGCGCGGCGATTTTAGAAGTCATGAGCAGCACGCCTAGCGTACCTGGCAGGATTGCTGCGGCGAACAGCAGCGCTGCAAAAACGGCCAAGATTTCTGCTGACATCGATACGATCCCTCATTGCTCTGTGGACCCAGCCGCCGGTTGACCCGGCCGCCTTTCAGACAGGATGCACCAGCAACGAGATAGATGCAATAGCAACTTAAAGTCGGGCTGCCGCCTATTACACATCCTGCTGAATTATTTCACAATAACGGACTTTTCGAGATTCGATAGTTGCATTTGCAACTAGATTCCTCGGGCTTTGGCGCGACTTGCGTTTGCCGCCTTCTCTGCCGCGGCCGTCAAAGCGGGCGGTTGGGATTGATCAGCGTTCGCCACATATGGGCCGACGAACTACCGTCAGCGCCGAGGCCGTCTTCCGGATCCCGCCAATGCCTGCCGATAATATCGAGGAAATCATCGATTTCGGGCGGCGGTCCGTCGACGAAACCGTAAGTGTCATTCACCGTAATCATTCGGGCGTCCATGTACCAGCGATGCCGACGCGCCGAGTCGTATGCAGCGACAATATAGGGCTCCGGCTCATAATCGCGGCCGAATATGCAGTGATATAGCTCCGGAAATTCATAGCCGACCTCATTGTCGGGAAAAAACCGCAATGCTTGATGGTGACGTACGGCCCAAGCGATCCTTTCATCGACATAGGGCGCAATCAGGTCTGCGCCCCACCATGCGTGGTCGGCTTTGACAAGGTTCAGCGAAATATCGTGGACTAGCGCCGCCATGATGTTGCGCTCAGGCTGGCCATCCGCCAGCGCGTGGGCGGCGCTCTTGAGGCAATGGGCGACCGTCCCGTTCGAAAAACGCAAGCGGAAGAAATCGACCAACTTCGGTCGAGCGGGAAGGACAGGAATTTTGGCGACGTTCTTCTTGGAAAACAGCTGTCCAGCGCCTCTGCGGACGCCGTCGCCCATATCAATTATGTCGAGACCGGCGCATTGCGGCCCGTAATTCGCTTCGCTCATCAGCTCCTGCTCTAACGCATCGGCGAGCGACTCGGACGGCAGGGAGGCGACTGCTGCGGCTCCTCCCAGCTTCGCGAGCAACACGCGGCGGTCAACTTTGAACTTCATCGGCGCACTTCCATTGCCATTGCTCCCCGAATGTAACAGCATGCGGTTGTCGGTTCGAATCTCTCGTAACAAAAGGTCATCTCGATTTCCGCACGGCGAGCGTGACCGCCTGAAAGATGTTCGACGCGATGTGATCGTCGGCGGTCGCCTTGCTCCGGCGATCTCGCATTCAGAACTGAGGTGGAATGTCATGCAGGATCCGCGTCAGACGATCGCGACTGCGCCGTTGAGCCGTTTACAGTTCATCGCTATCGCGGTTTGTGTCATTGCGACCGCGCTCGATGGATTTGACGTGCTTTCGATCAGCTTTGCGTCGCCGGGCATTGCGGAAGAATGGAAGATCGACAAGGCGGCGCTCGGCGTCGTCCTGTCGATGGAGCTCGTCGGCATGGCGGTCGGCTCGATTATCATCGGCGCGCTCGCCGACAAAATCGGTCGTCGCCCGGTCATGCTCGGTTGCCTTGTCGCCATGGCGCTCGGCATGGCGCTCGCGGCGGTGGCGACGGACGTCGTCACATTGTCAGCGGTGAGGTTTGCGACCGGGATCGGCATCGGCGGTATGCTTGCGGCGACCGCCGCGATGGTCGCTGAGTATGCGAACGCTCGAACCAGGAATTTCGCGGTTGCGGCGATGGCGACAGGTTATCCGCTCGGAGCCGCCTTCGGGGGCGCGATCGCGTCTTCTCTTCTCGTCGATTTCGACTGGCGGTCCGTATTTGTTCTGGGCGCCGCGCTGACCGCTGGCGTCATTCCGCTTGTCTATGCATTCCTGCCGGAATCGGTCGAGTTTCTCGTCGAAAAGCGCCCGAGGGCGGCGCTTGAGCGGGTCAACGCGCTGTTGAGACGAATGGGGCGCGCGCCCGTGATTTCTCTGCCCCCTCCTCAAGACGCGTCGCATCGGTCGAATGTCTCCCGGCTCTTCGCGCCGGATCTTGTCCGCGCGACCGTTTTGCTGACGGCCGCTTATTTCGCTCATATCGTGACCTTTTATTTTATCCTCAAATGGACGCCGAAGATTGTCGTCGATCTCGGCTATTCGCCTTCAGTCGCCGGCGGGGTGCTCGTGTGGACAAGCCTCGGCGGCGCGACCGGCGCAATTATCCTTGGTTTTCTGACGAGCAAATATCAGCTTCGTTCGCTCATCATCGGCGTGCTTTTTCTTAGCGCGGTCTCTGTCGCGGCATTTGGCGCTCCGCATTCGTCGCTCACCCAGCTGACGCTTGTCGCGGCGACCGCCGGGTTCTTCACGAATTCTGCGATCGTCGGGCTTTACGCGCTTTTCGCCCAGTCGTTTCCGACGGAAGTACGCGCCGGCGGCACGGGGTTCGTCATCGGCGTTGGTCGCGGCGGCGCGATGATGGCGCCTATGATCGCAGGCGTGCTCTTGCAGAACGGGATGGGCCTCCTGGAAGTCGCTCTACTGATGGCGAGCGGCTCCGTTCTCGCGGCGGCGCTCCTCCTTTATCTCGGCGCCAACCGAGAGGCGGAAAAGGCGCGCACAGCCGCGTAAAGGCGCTCAATCAAAATTGTTCCGTATCAATCTCCGCCATTGTTGCGTCGTTGTATCTCGCGCCGCTGATCGCATCCGGCCGAAATAGCGACGACAGCTGATCCCTTGCTTCGCCCGTGAGCGTAAAATCCGGCGCAGCCAAATTCTCTTCAAGATGCGCGATAACTGTCGTTCCCGGAATGGCATGAACATGCGGCGCGCGCCCCAGGACCCACGCCAGAGCCAGCTGCGCCGGCGCGCGATTGGCTTTGCGTGCGAGCGCACGAAACGCAGGCAGAATAGCAGCGTTATGCGCAAAGTGCGGCGCCTGGAATCGAGGCATCGCGCGCCGAATGTCGTTTTCCGCGAAACCATCCGGTTCGAGATCGACGCTTGTCAGGAATCCTCGCCCGAGCGGCGAAAATGCGACAAAAGCCGCGCCGATCGCAGCGCAAGCGTCGATCACCGCGATGTCGGCGTTTCTCGACCAGAGTGAATATTCCGATTGCACCGCCGAGATCCGGCAGACGCGGTGCGCGCGCAGGAGAATCGACGCCGAGACTTCGGAGAGCCCGACAGCGCCGATTTTTCCTTCTTCCATCAATCGCGCAAGAGCGCCGATGCTGTCTTCAACCGGGACCCTGCGGTCGATGCGATGAAGGTAGCAAAGGTCGATCCGGTCGGCGCGAAGTCGGCGGAGCGAGGCGTCGACCGTCTGTCGCAGTATCTCCGGCCTTCCATCGATCACACGCTTGCCGTTCACGCCTATCATGCCGCACTTGCTCGCAAGAAATACTCCATCGCGATGGGGCGAAAGAGCATCGCCCAGGAGTTCTTCGTTTCGACCAAATCCGTAAAGCGGGGCGGTGTCGAAATGGGTGACGCCCGCTTCGATGGCGGCCGCCAGAACGCGCTTTGCGTCCGCCGAGGAAGGCGGGGTCCCGTAGGCGTGACTGAGGTTCATGCAGCCAAGGCCGACCAGATTGACTGCGCGGCCGCATAGATCCCGCACTGCGATCGTCAAAGCGGCAGGCCCACATAATTCTCGGCGATTGTCGTCTGCGCTGCTTCAGACGAAGAAATGTAGTCGAGGTCGGCGATCTGCATTCGGCGATCGAACGGTCCATGTTCCGGGAAGCGGTGCATGAGCATCGTCAGCGTCCAGGAAAACCGCTCCGACTTCCAGACGCGCGCGAGCGCGCGTTTTGAATAGGTCTCGATTCCCGTCGCGTCATTGCGCTTGATTTTGCGGATCAGAGCGTCGGAGAGGTAGGCGACATCCGATGCGGCGAGATTGAGACCCTTGGCGCCCGTCGGCGGCACGATATGGGCGGCGTCTCCGGCAAGGAAAAGAGAGCCGTATCGCATCGGCTCAAATACAAATGAGCGCAGCGGGGCGATTGACTTCTCAATCGCCGGGCCGCGCGTCATCTTCGCCGCCGCTTCCGCGCCGAGTCTCAAGGCGAGTTCGTCCCAAAGCTTTTCATCCGGCCAGTCTTGAAGCGTCTGATCAAGCGGCGCCTGGATATAATAGCGGCTGCGCGTGTGCGATCGCATCGAGGCGAGAGAAAATCCGCGCTCGTGATTGGCGTAAATGAGTTCATGATTGCAGGGCGGGACGTCAGCGAGGATTCCGAGCCAACCGAACGGGTAGACCTTCTCATAAGCGCGTCCGATGGTCGCCGGAACGCACTTTCTGGAAGGGCCGTGAAAGCCGTCACATCCTGCGATATATCGCGCATCGATGCGCGCCTTACGCCCGTCTTTGGCAAAAGTCAGGTAAGGGGTTTCGCCCGTCAGGTCGTGCAGGGCGACGTCTTCGGCCTCCCATATGATTTCGAGACCGCGCGCCGGCGCTGCGTCGATCAAATCCTTCGTCACTTCCGTTTGACCGTAGACCATGACATCCTTTCCGGTTCGGCCCTTGATGTCGATACGGATCAAACGCTCTCCGTCGGCGAGATTGAAACCGCTGTGAACAAGTCCCTCCCGCCGCATCCGTTCGCCAAGGCCGAGGCCCTCAATAATGTCGGTCGTGACCCGCTCGAGGACGCCGGCGCGAATGCGCGACACTACGTATTCGGCGGTCTGCCGCTCGACAATGAGGGCGTCAATTCCGGCCTGGCGCAGCAGATGGCCGAGCATGAGCCCTGAGGGGCCAGCGCCGACAATAGCGACTTCGACTTTCATCGTCTTCTCCTAAGCGAAATTCTTGAGCATCAGTTCAAGGTCATGCAGCACGCGGTAGCAGGGGAGAACCTTGTCGACCGACGCATTCGGCGCCCGCCGCTCGCGGATCGCTGAGAAGAATTCCCGGTCTTGCAATTCAATTCCGCTCATCGAGACGTCGACGGCCGAGACGTCGATTTGCTGGTCTTTGCCATCGAAAAGATCGTCGTAGCGCGCAACATAGGTGCCGTTGTCGCAGATGTAGCGGAAAAAGGTTCCGAGCGGACCGTCATTGTTGAAGGACAGCGACAGTGTACAGAGCTTGCCGCGTTCAGACTTCATCTGGATCGACATGTCCATCGCGATGCCAAGCTCAGGAAGCGTCGGCCCCGCAATGGCGTTGGCGACGATGATCTTTTCGCCCGTCTGGTATTGAAACAGATCGACTGTGTGCGCCGCATGATGCCACAGAAGGTGATCAGTCCATGACCGTGGCTCACCCTTTGCGTTCATGTTCTTGCGGCGGAAGAAATAGGTCTGAACGTCCATTTGCTGGATCGATAATTCGCCGGCCCTGATGCGTTTGTTGATCCACTGGTGAGAGGGGTTGAACCGCCGCGTATGCCCGACCATGCAGACAACGCCCGTCTCCCGCTGCGTCTCCGCAACTGACTGGGCGTCCACCCATGAATCGGCTAGCGGGATCTCGACCTGCACATGCTTGCCGGCCTTCATGCACTCGATCGCCTGCGCTGCGTGCATCTGGGTCGGCGTGCAAAGAATCACCGCATCGACCTCCGGTCGCTCTAGCGCATCGCCAAGTTCGATAGTTGCGTGTGAAATGCCGTAATCGTCGGCGACCTTGCGGGCCTGCTCCAGCCGCCGCCCGACAAGGGAAACGACTTCGACGCCTTCAATGAGTTTGATGGCGTCAAGGTGCTTCTGGCCGAAGGCGCCGGCTCCGGCGAGCGCGACTTTAATCATAATGGGGCTCTGGACTTCCTATGATTGCGGTGAGAGTACGATATGGCCGAGCGCGGTGTTCGAGCACGGCACATGGTAATGGCGATGAAGTTCGCGGGCGCTTTCGCCGAGTGCGCCGGCCATGATGAGCCACATGACCATTTCTATGCCTTCCGATCCTGTCTCTCGCAGATACTCAATGTGCGGAATATTGCGCAGCCGGGCGTGGTCGCGTGTGAGATCGTCGAGAAACCTCTGATCCCATTGCGCGTTGATGAGGCCGGCGCGCGGTCCTTGAAGCTGGTGGCTCATGCCGCCAGTTCCCCAGACATGCACTTTGAGGTCTTGATCGTAGCTTTCGATCGCCCGACGGATCGCTGCGCCGAGCATATAGCAACGCGCCCCGGACGGCGGCGGGTAAGTGACGACATTGACAGCGAGCGGAATGATCTTGCACGGCCATGCGGCTGGCTGGCCGAACATCAATGACAAGGGAACGGTTAGCCCGTGATCGACATCCATCTTGTTGATAATGGTCATGTCGAACTCGTCGAGAATGAGGCTCTGCGCGATATGCCAGGCGAAATCGGCGTCATTCCGGACGATCGGAACCGGGCGGGGGCCCCAGCCTTCGTCGGCCGGACTGAATTGATCGGCGCACCCGATCGCAAAGGTCGGAATGAGGTTCATGTCAAACGCCGAGGCGTGGTCATTGTAGACAAGAAGGACGACATCGGGCTGGTTTGCTGACTCGGCGATCCATGTCTTCGTCCAGTCAAAACCGTCGAAAACCGGTCGCCAGTAATCTTCCTGCGTTCTGCCGAGATCGATGGCGGCGCCGATGGCGGGGACGTGGCTTGAAGCGATGCCGGCGGTGATGCGCGCCATGTCAGGATTCCCCCTTGATTGAGCGGACGCCGTCCGGCGATCTGCCGCCAGCGAGCATCATCTTCTGGTATTCCGCAACGTCCATGCCGGTCATCGTCGAAACCGCCTGAACGAAGGACAGCCCATCGGTCGAAAACACCTTGGCGAGAAAATAGATATTGCCGCCGAGGTCGAGGAGCAGGTTGTAGTCGCGCGCAAGCACGGCCGACTTCTGAGCCTCCGTCATCGGCCAGTCATCGAGGTAATTTTTCTCGTTCGCCTTCCAGCGCTTGCGGTTTTCTTCCTTCATCAGGCTCATTGCGAACTGGTTGAGCCAGTAACCTTGTCGGGCTCGCCTCGTCGTGTAGACCCGCGTGCCAGGTATGTCCTCGAGGTCAGCGAGATAGTCGTGGAGATTCTGAACCATCTATTTTGCCTCCGGCCAGTAGAGGCGCATCGGGTTGTCGACAAGGAGCTTGCGCTGAAGCGCGGGCGTCGGCGCGATCTGCGGGATGAAATCGACGAGGGCGCCGTCATCCGGGGCATGGGTCGTCATGTTGGGGTGAGGCCAGTCCGTTCCCCAGAGGACGCGATCGGGAAATTCTTCGACGACGCGTCGGGCGAAGGGAGTGACGTCCGGATAATCCGGTGGCCCCTCGACAGACAATCGCTCAGGGCACGTTACTTTCGACCAGAAATTACCGTGTTCGCGCATCAGCTTCAGGAACAGGGAGAATTCCGGCCCGTCAACGGATTTCGAAACGTCCGGTCGACCCATATGGTCAACGACAATTGTTGTCGGCAAGGCGGCGAAGAAATCATAGAGCGCAGGCAATTCCTGCGCTTCGAAATAGATCACGATATGCCAGCCGAGCAGCTTGATCCTTTGCGCGATTTCCATCAGGGGTCCGCGCGGCGAGGCGTCGACGAGACGTTTGACGAAGTTGAACCGCGCGCCGCGGATACCGGCCTGATCAAGCTCGACAAGATCCCTGTCGGAAACGGAATGGGGCACAGTCGCTATTCCGCGCGCGCGGCCGCCCGATCGCGCAATGGCGTCGATCATTGCGCGATTGTCGGCGCCGTGACAGGTCGCCTGAACGATGACACTCCGCGAAAAGCCCAGAAAGTCGTGCAAGGCGAAGAGTTGCGCCGCCGAGGCGTCGCACGGCGTGTATTTGCGTTCCGGCGCATAAGGAAACACGGCGCCTGGTCCGAACACATGACAATGTGCGTCGACCGCACCGGGCGGCGCGCGAAACCGCGGCTTCGACGGCGAAGGGCTCCAGTCAATCCAGCCTGGTGACTTTTCGAATGCGGTGCTCATTTTCCTTTCGCCTTCAATGCACGGTCAAGGCGGGGATAGACGCGCCGCGCATTGCCCTCGAACACCTTTTTCTTGTCGGCGTCGGCGATTGTCAGCGCATCCACATACCGCTTCGTGTCGTCGAAATAGCGCCCGGTTTCAGGATCGACGCCGCGAACGGCGCCGATCATTTCCGAACCGAAGAGAATGTTGTCGATATCGATGACGCGGAAGAGGAGATCAATGCCCGCCTGATGGTAAACACAGGTGTCGAAATAGACGTTCTTCATCACATGGCTTGCAAGCGGCGGCTTTTTCAGCATGTCGGCGAGCCCGCGAAACCGTCCCCAGTGATAGGGAACCGCGCCGCCGCCATGGGGGATGATGAGTTTGAGGTCGGGAAAATCCCTGAAAAGATCGCCCTCTAGAAACTGCATGAAGGCGTTGGTGTCGGCGGCGAGATAATAGGAGCCCGTCGCATGGAAGGCCGGATTGCATGAGCCGGAGACGTGAACCATCGCCGGAACCTCAAGCGCCGCGAGTTTTTCGTAGATCGGATACCAGTAGCGGTCGGTGAGCGGCGGCGCCGTCCAGTGTCCGCCCGAAGGGTCCGGGTTGAGATTGCAGCCAATGAACCCAAGCTCATTGACGCACCGTTCGAGTTCCTCAATCGCATCGTCGAGCGGCGTGTCTGGGCGCTGCGGCAACATGCACACGCCGATAAAGTTGTCAGGGAAAAGCTCGGTCACCTTTTGCACCAGGTCGTTGCACGCGCGCGACCAGTCGATTGCCGTCTCGCGGTCTCCGACATGCGGCTCCATCGCGGACGCGCGTGGGCTGAAAATTGTCAGATCGCCGCCGCGCTCGCGAATGAGCTTCAGCTGGTTCGTTTCAATGATCTCCGCGATTTCATCATCCGACATGCCGGGCCGCGCTGGGCGAGGCGAGGCCGGGTCTCTGAGGCGCGCCTTCTGGGCGCTGCGAAATTCCTCATGCGCCTTTGGAACAAGGGTCTGGTGCCCGTGACAATCGATGATCATGGCGTCACCCCCGCTTCGCGGCTCATGGACGCGATTCTTGCGCGCATGGCGTCTACTAATACTTCGAGGTCGCCGGCATGGTGATCGAGGTCGAGCGCGCCGGCGAACGCCTGTCGCATGACGGTCGCGTTCGCCATCCATGGTTCGACGCCGGCGTCTGCGATGGCGCGGGCGGCTTCCTGCATTTCTTCGGCGCGCCGCGCGCCGTGTTGCAGCGTACGCGAAATCATGTAGCGGGCGTGTTCGCGCCAGTCCGGATGAGGGAGCAGGTCATCCAGCGAGGCGATAACATCGCGCTCAACGCCGTAATGGCGCGCCGCAAGCATCGACTCCGAGATCAGGGCTTCAATCCCCTTGACGACGACGCTCCGGCACAATTTGGCCGCCGCCGCCTTGCCGCGCTCTTGCGAGTAGAAGGCGGCGTTTCGGAAGCCGAGCGCCTTTGCCACCGCCTCAAAGTCCTGCGCATGCGGCCCGCCGAGCAGGATCGGCGCCTCGATCCGCCTTGGGCTAATCGGCGACATGATCGAGGCCTCGACATACCGTCCGCCGGCCATTTCAACCGCGTCCGCCGCCTCGATTTTTGTTTGCGGCGAAGCCGAATTGACATCGAAATACCAGGCGGCAGGTTTCATGGCATCGGCCGCCGAATGCGCGGCGTCAAGCGTCGAGCCGGCGGTCACGGCGGAAATGATGAGATCGGCGCCGGCGACGCATGCGCTGGGCGACGGCGCGCTGATCGCCGGCGTTTTCTCGGCGGGAACGAAAGGCCCAGCGCGAGACTCCAGGAATTTCACGTCAAAGGCAGCGAGAGCTGCGCGGCTGCGCTCGGCGAGGTCAGACGCCAGCGTCTGGCCGACTTCGCCAAAGCCAATAAATGCGATTTTCCTGATGGTCATGATCCTGACCACGTCGCTGACGGAATGTAGACCTCGCCGCGCATCAGCAAGCGCGCGGTCCGGAGTAGGGCGGAGCGGCGGATGGCTAAAGTTCCATCGACGGCTTCGACCTCCAGTTCAACCGTGAAAAACCCGGTTGGATGCTCGATATCGAGCTGATGCCGGCCCGTCGCGCCCGCCCTGCAGTAGAGATGCGAGGCAACGGAGCCTTTGAGGACAACCGCCGTCGCGACGCTGACTGCGCCGAGAACGCCGATCGCATCGTGAACGCGATGAGGAATGAAGCTGCGGGTTGAGAGCGCGCCGCCGCGCAGCGGCGCTGAAATCAGCGTCATCTTCGGCACTGTCTTTTTCGACACATCGCCGAGATTCATCTTCGGCCCGATCTTGAGGCGGATATCCTCTATTTTCGCTTTCAGCTCGGCATTGTTCTCAAGCGCCGAAGGCGACTCAGCGCCCGACAGGCCGAAATCCTCGGCCCGCAGAAGAACCACCGGCATGCCATTGTCGATGCAGGTGACGTCAATTCCGCTCACTGTATTTATGACCGCGCCTGTCGGCAGCAGCGCGCCGCAATTCGAGCCCGCTACATCAAGAAATTCGAGCGTAATCGGCGCCGCCGTACCCGGGACGCCATCGATTGAAGCGTCGCCCTCATATGCAGCCCGGCCGCCCGGCGTCAAAACATGTGCGATGGCCACTGCGCCATTATTGACCGTACGAATTCGCACCGGCGTTACGCCGTCATGAGCCGGGAGAAGACCATTCTCCAGCGACCATGGTCCAACGGCGGCGAGAATGTTGCCACAAGGCTGGCTGTCGGAAACTTCGGCCTTGTCGACGACGACCTGCAGAAACAGATAATCGACATCGGCGTCCGGATGGTCAGACGCGGAAAGGATTGCGACCTTGCTCGTCAGCGGGTGCGCGCCGCCGACGCCATCGATCTGGCGTGTGTCCGGCGAGCCCATGGCGGCGAGCAGCACGCGGTCTCGCGTTGCTGTGTCGGCGGGCAAGTCGGCCGCGTGAAAGAAGAGGCCTTTTGAGGTGCCGCCGCGCATCAATGTCGCTGGAATCGCGCGCAGCATCGCTTATCTGTAATCCTTCTGGTCGATATATTTCAGCCCACGCTCGGCGAGGCGTTCGCGCATTTTGTAGATGTCGAGTCCAAGCTCGCCAGCCGCCAGTCGCTTGCGTTTGCTTTCCTCAGTTTCTATACGCGCGCGCGCCTTGGCGAGCACGTCTTCAGCTTCACTGCCCGCAACGATCACGACGCCATCATCGTCGGCGATGACGAGATCGCCCGGATTGACAAGCTGGCCGGCGCAGACGACCGGAATGTTTACGTCGCCCAAGGTTTCTTTCACCGTCCCCTGTGACGACACGCATTTCGACCAGACCGGAAAGTTCATGGCTGCGAGGTCCTTCGTGTCCCGGACGCCCGCATTGATGATGAGGCCCTGAGCGCCGCGTGCGATAAGAGATGTAGCAAGCAGGTCGCCGAAATAGCCGGCGTCTGAGTCTGATGTTGGCGCGAGAACGAGCACATCGCCCGGCTGGCATTGTTCAACGGCGACATGGATCATCCAGTTGTCGCATGGCGGGGCCGAGATTGTGATCGCCGGACCAGCGACATAGGCGCCTGAATAGATCGGACGGATTTGCGGAGCGAGAAGACCTTTTCGTCCCTGCGCTTCATGGATCGCCGCGACGCCGTGCTTTTCCGACCGGTAGGCGTCAACGCACTTCACGTCCGGCCGAGCGATATTCGTGACGACAACGCCCAATTCTGCGCTCCATTGTCGATGACTGTAAGTCAAGAATGGACCATCCGCCGAAATGGCGTGAATTCAAACTTCGATCACGCTATAAGAAATTGCTAACGAAGGTGGAAGAGTCCGGCTGCGAGAGGGTGGCGGATGAATGAAAATCATGTGAATTTCTGGCATATCCAACTGTTCCGCGGTGTTATGACGACGGGCGGCTTTGCGGAGGCCGCCCGTCAGGCCGGGCTTACGCAACCCGCAGTCAGCAATGCCGTCAGTGCGCTCGAAAAAGCGTTCGGCGCGCCCCTTCTCGCGCGCGGCGGACGTCCGGCGTTCACCGATAAGGGATCGGTTCTCATGGAGCGCGGCAGGCGCGCCCTCGACCTGTTGACCGCAGGATTGCGGGAGGCGGGGCAGATGAATGCTCGCTCCTCGGTGCAGGTTGTTCGCGCAATTTCTGGTCCGCGCCTAAGAGCGCTGGTTGCGATCGTCAAATTCGGGAGTTTTGCCGAGGCGGCGCGCGCGATTGGCGTTGCGCGGCCGACGCTTCATCGCGCCGCACGCGATCTTGAAAGATCCCTTGGCAGGGATCTGTTCGAGCGGACGAGCCATGGCGTCCGGCCCTCCCGGCAGGCTGAAGTCCTCGCTCGCTACGCATCGCTCGCCTTCGCCGAAATCAGGCAGGCGCGCGCCGAGATGGCGGCGTTCGGCGGCCAGGACGCCGGCTCCACGGTCATCGGCGCCATGCCTCTGGGGCGGAGTTTCATTATCCCGGCCGCCGTCCAGGAATTCACCGCGACCAATCCGCGCCACCGGATTTCAATCCTTGAAGGCGCATATGAGAATCTGGTCGCTGGCCTTCGACGCGGCGACGTAGATTTCCTGGTCGGCGCGCTCAGAGGCGATCATGCCGCGTCCGATCTCGAAGAGACGAAGCTTTTTGACGACGCGCTTTCAATCGTGATGCGCGTTGGACACCCCGCGACAGGGACCGTCCGACTGACCCGTCAGACGTTACGGAAATTTTCCTGGATAGCGCCGCGGCCGGAGTCGCCTTTGCGGCGGAGCTTTGAAGCGTTGTTTTCGCCGTCTCAGCCGCCGCAGGATATCGTCGAATGCAATTCTCTTAGCGCCGCCCGCGTCATTCTCATGCGTTCCGATCGTCTGATGTTGCTGTCCGACGTGCAAATTAGATTTGAGAAGGAGGCGGGGGCGCTCGTTTCTCGGCCGCTCGCGGGCGCTTCAATGCTGCGTCCAATCGGCCTCACCACGCGAAAAGACTGGAGGCCGACCCGCGAGCAACAGCGCCTGGTCGATCTGGTTGCCGCAGAAGCAGCCGCGCGGAATTTGGTCTCGTCCAATTGAAGGGCGATGTCCGGTTGGCGCCGCCTTCATCGGGGCGCTGGAACGGTTCGGCTCGACGACAGGAAACAGCCGCTTACAGAGGCGTTTGACAGAAAAAATAACTCGACTACATCGCTTCCTCAGAAGCGGCGCAGCGCACGATCGCCGAGAATTACGTCAGCCTGCTGCTCTGAGGGCGACGGGTTCATGCGTGTGAATCGGCGTGGAATAATGA
>DNZB01000399.1:4567-6271 GCA_003506635.1 Parvularcula sp. | reverse complement strand
GACTGCGGGCATTTGTCGTCCCCGCCCGCTTCGCAGAATTCGCGCAGCAATTCCTTCTGGCGGGCGGTGAGGTTGACCGGCGTTTCGACGCCGATTTCGACGTAGAGATCGCCGCGGCCCTTCTGGTTCAACCGCGACATGCCGCGGCCTTTGACCTTGAAGCGCTTGCCGGTCTGCGAGCCTTCGGGGATGTCGATCGGCATGCGCCCGCCGTCGATCGTCGGGGCTTCAATCGCGCCCCCTAACGCCGCGACCGTCATCGGCACCGGGACGGCGCAGAAAAGATCGGCGCCGTCGCGGTCGAAGAGTTCGTGCGGCTTCACCTCGACGAAGATGTAGAGATCGCCTTCGGGCCCGCCGCGCGGGCCCGCTTCGCCTTCGCCCGCCAATCTGATGCGCGTGCCGCTTTCAATCCCCGCCGGCACGTCGACGGCGAGCGTCCGCTCGCGCCGGACGCGGCCCTGGCCGCCGCAGTCCGTACACGGATCGGCGATCACTTTTCCTTCGCCGCCGCATTGCGGGCAGGTGCGTTCGAGCGTGAAAAAGCCTTGCTGCACGCGCACGCGGCCCGCGCCGCGGCAGGCGCCGCACGCCGTCGGCCCGGAACCGGGACGCGCGCCCGACCCCGTGCAGGTTTCGCAGGTGACAGAGCCCGGCACGTTGATCGTCGCCTTTTTGCCGGCGAAGGCTTCTTCGAGGCTGATGTCGAGCGCGTATTTCAAGTCGGCGCCGCGCCCCGGCCCCCGCGCGCGCTGCCCCCGCGCGCCCATCAGGTCGGAGAACAGATCCTCGAACACGTCGGAGAAGGCGCCGGCGTCGAACCCGCCGGCGAAGCCGTTGAAGCCGTTCGCGCCGCCGCCGTTCTTGAACGCGGCGTGGCCGAAGCGGTCATAGGCCGCGCGTTTTTGCGGGTCGGAGAGGATTTCGTAAGCCTCGCCGACTTCCTTGAATTTCTGTTCGGCGCCGGCGTCGCCCTGATTGCGGTCAGGGTGATATTTCATCGCCGCCTTGCGAAAGGCCGCCTTGATCGCCGCCTCATCGGCGCCGCGATCGACGCCAAGCGTCGTGTAGAAGTCCTGCGCCATGGCCGCCCCGTTGGGAGCGAGTAGCGAGTTAGCGAATAGCGAATAGAAAGAGGCGGCGCCCCTGATCGCTATTCGCTACTCCCTATTCGCTTCAATCCTTCTTGTCGCCGTCGACTTCTTCGAAGTCCGCATCGACGACTTTTTCATCGCCCGCGCCGGCGCCGTCCCCTTCGCCCGCGCTAGCGCCTTGGGCCTTGTACATCGCCTCGCCGAGCTTCATCGCGGCGGAGAGCATCGCCTGCGTGTCGGCGGCGATTTTTTCGCCGCTTGCGTTTTCATCGTCGAGCGTCGCGCGCAAGGCGGCGACCGCGTCTTCGATCGATTTTTTCTCGGCGGGGGAGACTTTGTCGCCGTAATCCTTCAGCGCCTTTTCCGTCTGGTGGATGGCGCTTTCGCCGTGGTTCTTCGCCTCGACGCGGGCGCGCTTCAACTTGTCTTCCTCGGCATGGCTTTCGGCGTCCTTCACCATCTTTTCGATGTCGGCGTCCGAAAGGCCGCCCGAGGCTTGAATGCGGATCGACTGTTCTTTCGCCGTCGCCTTGTCCTTCGCCGAAACATGGACGATGCCGTTGGCGTCGATGTCGAAGGTGACTTCAATCTGCGGCACGCCGCGCGGCGC
>DNZB01000399.1:3939-4268 GCA_003506635.1 Parvularcula sp. | reverse complement strand
TGGCCGAGCAGCTTGTTGTCGGCCGCCATTTCGCGCTCGCCCTGGAAGACGCGGATCGTCACCGCCGACTGGTTGTCTTCGGCGGTCGAGAAGGTCTGCGATTTCTTGGTCGGGATCGTCGTGTTGCGCTCGATCAGGCGCGTGAAAACGCCGCCGAGCGTCTCGATGCCGAGCGACAGAGGCGTCACGTCGAGAAGAAGAACGTCCTTGACGTCGCCCTGCAGGACGCCCGCCTGAATCGCCGCGCCGAGCGCGACGACTTCATCCGGGTTGACGCCCTTGTGCGGTTCCTTGCCGAAGAAGGCTTTCACCGTCTCCTGCACTTTCGG
>DNZB01000399.1:3090-3668 GCA_003506635.1 Parvularcula sp. | reverse complement strand
CGCGTCATGCCGCCGACGAGGATGACTTCCTCGATGTCGCCGGCCGTCAGCCCGGCGTCTTTCAGCGCGGCGCGGCAGGGTTCGACCGTTTTCTTGATGAGATCCTCAACGAGGCTTTCGAGCTTGGCGCGCGACAGCTTCATGGTGAGGTGCTTCGGCCCCGTCTGATCGGCGGTGATGAAGGGCAGATTCAATTCGTATTGTGCGGTCGTCGACAGCTCTTTCTTCGCCTTTTCCGCTTCCTCTTTCAGGCGCTGGAGGGCGAGCTTGTCCTTCCTGAGGTCAATGCCCTGATCCTTCTTGAACTCATCGGCGAGGTAATCGACAAGGCGCATGTCGAAATCTTCCCCGCCGAGGAAGGTGTCGCCGTTTGTCGCCAGCACCTCGAAAACGCCGTCGCCGATTTCAAGGATCGAAATGTCGAAGGTGCCGCCGCCAAGGTCATAGACGGCGATCTTCTTGCCGTCCTTCTTCTCAAGGCCGTAGGCGAGCGCGGCCGCCGTCGGCTCGTTGATGATCCTTAGGACTTCGAGCCCTGCGATCTTGCCGGCGTCTTTGGTCGCCTGGCGCTGGGCGTC
>DNZB01000399.1:1211-2737 GCA_003506635.1 Parvularcula sp. | reverse complement strand
GCCGAGATCTGCGAAGGCGCGTATTTCTCGCCGCGGCTTTCAACCCAGGCGTCGCCGTTCGGGGCCTTTGAAATCTTGTAGGGCACAAGGCCGATGTCTTTCGCGACCATCGGGTCGGAATAGGGCCGGCCGATCAGGCGCTTGATCGCGAAGAAGGTGTTTTCGGGATTGGTCACCGCCTGGCGCTTGGCCGGCTGGCCGACGATCCGCTCGCCATCCGCCGTGAACGCGACGACTGAAGGGGTCGTGCGCGCGCCTTCGGCGTTCTCGATCACCTTCGGCTGTTTGCCTTCCATCACCGCCACGCACGAATTCGTCGTGCCGAGGTCGATGCCGATCACCTTGCCCATCTTGATAGCCTCCTTGCCGGCGGTTCGTCCCTTGGGAGGGGGGCCTGCATTCAGCGCCCCGATCCTCCGCGCCGAAAAGCGCGAGAACGATCCCCTTTTTGCTTGCCTAAACGGTTAAACAGGACGGTACGGGACGACCCCGAACCCTTCGGGCGGCATATAGGGAGGGGCTATTGCGCCCGCAACCCGCGAGCCGTGCCGGCGCCGCGACAATTCTTGTCGCGTCGTTCGCCCTTTTCGCGCCGGCCACAGACAGGGCTTCATCTTGCGCCGCTCACGCCGATGTTGCTTGCCGCCGGGTCCCCGCTCATGGCCTAACCCCCCGCCGAGGCCAGCCTTGGCCTCGCCCCGGGAGCATAAGGAGCGTTTCATGACCGTCCGCCGTCACGCGCCGCGCGCGCTTGCCGTGCTGCTTGTTCATTCGACCGCGCTGATCGCGCCGGCCGCCTTTGCTGCGGAAGACAGCGCCGACGTCATCACGGTCACCGCCCAGAAGCGCGCGCAGGACCTGCAGGACGTGCCCATGTCGATCGACGTCCTCAAGGACGGGGAACTCGACAATATCCGCGCCGGGGGCCGCGATATCCTGTTCCTCGCAGGGCGCAGCCCCAGCCTCTACGCCGAAGCCTCGTCGGGGCGCACCTTCCCGCGCTTTTACATCCGGGGCCTTGGCAACACCGATTTCGACCTTAACGCCAACCAGCCGGTCAGCCTTGTCTATGACGAGGTGGTTCTTGAAAACCCGATCCTGAAGGGCTTTCCGGTCTTCGACCTCGACCGCATCGAAATCCTCAAAGGGCCGCAGGGAACCCTCTTCGGACGCAACACGCCCGCCGGCGTCATCAAATTCGAAAGCGCAAGGCCGACCGATGAATTCGAAGGCTATGGCCGCCTCGCTTATGGCCGCTTCAATACGGTCGACGCCGAGGGCGCGGTTTCCGGCCCCCTCGCCGATACGCTGTCGGCGCGGTTGTCGGCGCTTTACCAGCGCCGCGACGATTTCGTCGACAATCAGTTTGCGGAGGATTTTCCGGGCGCGGTCGCGGGCGACGGCGCCGACGGGTTCGAGGAGTTCCAGGAATTCGCCGGGCGCCTGCAATTCCTGTGGTCGCCGAACGCGGACTGGTCGACGCTTCTCAACATTCACGGGCGCCGGCTCGACGGCGGCTCGCGGCT
>DNZB01000399.1:0-853 GCA_003506635.1 Parvularcula sp. | reverse complement strand
TATAATTTCGGCGTCAGCGCGAAAACGGACTGGGACGTCGGCTTCGGCGTCATCACGTCGGTTGCGAGCTATGACACGGTCGGCGTCACCGCGCGCGGCGACGTCGACGGCGGCTTCGGCGCCGATTTCGCGCCGCCTTCCGGGCCGGGCTTCATACCGTTTGCGGCGGAAAGCGCAGACAACATCACCGCGCATCACCAGACGACGAGCGAAACGCGCCTCGCCTTCAGGCCCGCCGCGACCGTTGAATCGACCGTCGGCGTCTTTTTCTTTCAGGAAAACCTCGAACTTGAAAACCTCTCCTTCGACACGCTGGCGGCGGGCGCCGAAAACGGCCGCGCTGTGCAGGACCAGGAGACCTTCGCCTTCGCCGGGTTCGCGTCGTCAAGCTGGACGCCGCACCCGCAGCTGACGCTGCAAGGGGGGGTGCGCCTTTCCGTCGAGGACAAGGACTTCACCGCCGAACGCCTTGTCGGCCCCTTCGGCTCGGGCGCGCTCGGCCCTGTCGCCGTCAATCTTGACGACACCAATTTGTCGGGCGACGCGGCGGCGACATGGGCGTTCAATGATAAGGTCAGCGCCTATGTCCGCTATGCACGCGGCTTTCGCGCGCCGAACGTGCAAGGGCGCATCGTCTTCGGCGACGCGATTACGACCGCCGGCGCCGAGACGATCAATTCGGTCGAAGCGGGCCTTAAAACCACTTTCTGGAACGGCCGCGGGCGGCTTAACGCCAGCGGGTTTTACTACCGCACGAAGGACCACCAGCTGACCGCCGTCGGCGGCGCCGGCAATTTCAACCAGCTTCTCAACGCTGACGCGGTGGTCGGGTCGGGCTTTGAGCTTGACGCGA
>DNZB01000159.1:828-4922 GCA_003506635.1 Parvularcula sp. | reverse complement strand
GAAATGACGATGGGCGCGCTCATCGCCGCCGTCATCTTGACCGGACGCGCGATGGCGCCGCTCGGACAAGTCGCCGCACTGCTCGGGCGGGCGAGCGGCGCCCTTTCCTCCTACAAGGCGCTGGACGACCTCATGAGCGCGCGCTCCGAAATTGAGCCGGGACGAAGCTATCTCCGTCGCGAGCGGCTATCCGGCAAAATCGAGTTCCGCGCGGCGAGCTTTTCCTATCCCGGCCAGAAGTCGCGCGCGCTCGACAACGTCAGTTTCACGATCGACGAGGGCGAGAAAGTCGCCGTCCTCGGCCGCAACGGTTCAGGCAAATCAACCATCATCCGCCTCGCGCTCGGGGTCTATGAACCCTCCGAAGGACAGGTTCTCATCGACGACACCGACCTCCGGCAGCTTCACCCTGAGGATTTGCGCAAAGGCGCCGGTGCGGTCTTGCAGGACGTCTGCCTGTTTTCCGGGACAATCCGAGACAACATCTCGCTCGGCGTTGCGGGCGTCTGCGACGCCGATCTTCTTGACGCGGCGAAGCTCGCCGGCGTTCATGAGTTCGTCGGCGCGACGGGCGCCGGCTACGACCAAAGACTTGGCGAGCGCGGCGAAGGGCTTTCCGGCGGCCAGCGGCAGGCCATCGCACTCGCCCGCGCACTTGTGACGCGGCCGTCGACGCTTCTCCTGGACGAAGCCACCAGCAACCTCGACGCTCAGGCCGAAGCGCGCCTGATCGCCAACCTGTCGCGCGCCGCCGAAGGGCGCACGCTCATCCTCGTCACGCATCGCCTGTCGATGCTGCAGCTTGTCGACCGCGTAATCGTTCTCGATCAGGGACGCATCGTTCTTGACGGGCCGCGCGATGAAGCCTTGCGCACCATGACCGGCGGCGACCGGCGTATCGAATCTGCGCCGAACGTGCGCGAGTTGACGCGCGCGGCGCGCCGAATCGAGGCGGCCTGACATGACGCCTGCAATCGCTTCAGACCTCGACGCGGAACTGCCGATTGCGCCGTCGAAAGCGGCGGCGGCGCTTCTTTATGTGATCGCCGGCCTGCTAGCGGCGGCCTTTTTGTGGGCGAGCCTCGCCAAGCTCGACCGCGTGACGCGCGGCGAGGGTCGTATCGTGCCGTCGAACCATCTGCAAAAAGTGCAGTATCTCGAAGGCGGCATCATCAAGGAAATCCTCGTTCGCCCCGGCGCCGACGTGAAGAAGGGCGACGTGCTCGTCCGGGTCGATCCGACGCAGATCAATGCAAAGCTTTCCTCAGGCGAAGACGGTTATTACGCGCTCGCGGCGCGAATCGCGCGACTGGAAGCAGCGGCCGCGGGAACCGAATTGCGCCTGCCGGCGGAGGTCGACGCCGCCGCCCCTGCGATCGCCGCCAATGAGCGAACGCTCTTCGTGACGCGCAAGCAGGAATTCGAAGCCGCGCTCGCTATCGAACAAGGACAACTCGACGAAGCGATCGCCGCGCGCACCTTCGCGGTCGAGGCGCATGCGCTCGCCGAGCAGGAACTCGCAATCGTCGGCCCCCTTGTGAGCAAGGGCGTAGAGCCGCGAATCGAACTTATCCGCGCGCGCCAGCGCGCCGCCGCGGCGCTCGCCGAGAAGCAGCGCGCGGAGATCGCCGCACGCAGCGCTGAAAGCGAAGTCGCGCGGGTGCGCAACACGTTCTACGCCGGCGTCGCGGATGAACTTGCAAAGGCGCGCGCGGAATTGACCGGCGTCGCCGGCGACCTCCCCGGCCTTCGCGACAAGGCCGACCGCACGGCGGTGCGCGCGCCGATCGACGGCGTCGTTCACCGCGTACTGGTGCAGACGATCGGCGGCGTCGTGCAGCCTGGCGAGACGATCGTCGAGGTCGTGCCGAAGGGCGACGCGCCGATGATTGAAGCGAAGGTCAAGCCCGCCGACATCGGCTATCTGCATGTCGGGCAGGAAGCGCGCGTCAGGATCAGCGCCTATGATTCATCCGCCTACGGCAATCTCAAAGGCGCGATCGAAACAATCAGCCCCGATGCGATCGAAGACCCAAAGGACGGCGCGCGCCACTTCCTCGTCACCGTGCGCCTCGACGACAACGCGTTCGCATCGGCCAAAGGCCCGCTGCCGCCGACGCCCGGCATGGCGGCGACCGTCGATATCCTGAACGGCAAGCGCACGGTGCTCGCCTATCTCCTGAAGCCGATAGCCGAGGCGTCTCAAACCGCGCTCCGCGAAGACTAGAGAAGCAGCGACGAAATCGCCGCCGCAAGCATCATCGCCGCTGCAACGACCCGTGATCGCGCGCAAAACGCGGCGCTGATCCTAGCGGGCGTTGACGGCGGCGAGATGCTCGCCGAGGCGCAGCGCAAGCGCGACGACCGTCGTCGTCGGATTGGCGCCGCCGCCGGTCGGAAAGACGCTGGAGCCCGCGAGATAAAGATTTTCCATGCCGTGTACGCGGCTGTTCGCGTCGACGACGCCGAATTTGGGGTCGGACGACATGCGCGTCGTCCCCATTTGATGGCAGTGAAATCCAGGAACGGGCGAGCCGGCGAGAATGTCGTCGGCGATCTTGAAGCGGCCGTGATTTTGTTCGGCGATCGCTTTGCCGACTTCCATGGCGAGTCCGCTGATCGTCTTTACGTCCTGCTTCGACAAGCGCCAGTCGACATTGATGCGGAAATGCCCGAAGCGATCCTTCGCGGCGCTGTTGAGCGTCACGCGGCTGTCGCGGTTCGGCGTCTGCTCGATGATGTCGGTCGCGATCCCGTCGCCGGAGCAAATCGTGCTCCGCCCGTCAGAAGAGACGACTGTGCATTCCAATTCATTGATTAGCCCGCGAAGGGGTGCAAGCCGTCCGAAATGCCGAGGCTCGCCGCGCGGCGTAAGCGAGACGACGGCGGAGCCAAGCCCGCGCGCGCGCGCCTGCGCCCCCGTTAACGTCACCGACAGGGCCTCATCACGCCGCCAGATGACGCTGTGTTCAGCCTTGAATCGACCGAGCACGATGTCGAAATGCTCCATGAAGCAGCGTCCGACAAACCCGCCCTTATCGCCGATCGGCGCGCCATTCAGGGCGCCCATATTGAGGAGGAACCGCGCGTTTTCGAGCGCACCGAACGCAATGACCGTGCGGCGCGCCGCGATCTTGAAATGGCGGTCGCGCCAGTCTGCCGCATTAACGGCCGTTACGGCGCTCTTGCCCTCCGACAGATCGAGCGAGACGACATTGGCGTTGAGACAGACCGTGACGCGCTTGCTGGACTGCAATTCGGCGCGGAACTTTTCCCCGAAGCGCGTCGGCGCCGACCGTGCGTAGCCTGACGGCGAAAAACGTGCGCTCTTCCAGCGCGGCTCGCGGCGCGGCGAAAGGCTTTGATCGCCGATATCGAGAATGTCACGAGCGTCATCGAGCCGGCGGTAGGCCTCGTCGCGCGCGATCGGCCAGCCCGGCAGGCCGTCCCAGATGTCGCGGTCTTCAAAATCGATCGGATCAAGGATCGCGCAACGCCCCGCCCAATGACCGGACGTGCCGCCGAAATAGCGCAGGCGACAGGTCTCAACGCCGTAATATTCGAGCGCGCCGACGGATTTCGCCTTGTAGATTTCCTGTGAAGCTTCGGAGGGCTCGAACCCGCCGGCTTCGAGCAGGATGACTCGGAGCCCGCGCGCCGACGCTTCACGCGCCACTGTCATGCCGGCGGGACCCGATCCGCAGACACAAAGATCGTAAACTCCGTCGAACGGGTTCGCCACGGCTGCGTTGAGGTCGATGATCATGGCCCCGCCGCTCTCCCAGACTAAGGCAGCGAACCGGGCGCGGTCGCCTTCAGCGCTTTGAGATCTTCGGCGGTCAGCACCCAGCCGTCGACGACATAAAAGCCGTCGCCAAGCGCATGCGCCTTGCTGAGAGCGACGCCCGCGGGAAGGCCGTCCGCGCGCCGCGGAACCCTCGCCAGCGCCGCCGCCGCGCCGGCGGCGACGAGTACAGCGGCGCCCCCCATGAACGCACGCCGCCGGAAGAGGCGCTTTGGCGGCAGGTTGTTGGTCGTTTCTGCGCTACGCAACGGCGGCTCCGTCAGACGGCCTAGATCGTCGGGCGTGATTA
>DNZB01000159.1:0-549 GCA_003506635.1 Parvularcula sp. | reverse complement strand
AGTCCCTTGGTGGTCGCGCCTTTTTGGCGGAAAACCGGTGTCCACTTTTCCGCCCGGCGCTCTAGCCTGTCTGTGGAAACTAATAAGGACCGAACGCCGGATGGCAAGCTTGCCGCGTGCGGCCGCAGCGAAAAAGTGTGCGCATTGACAAAGGATTAATGCGCGCATTGACCGCCGACCAGCTCACCGGCGAAACGACCCTCGACCATGGGACGGGCCGCCGAATCGAGCGACTGTTTTTTGGGGAAAGATGAAACGCCGCCGCGCGTTGCCGCGTTCCCCGAAGCACGCCAGAAAACGAGGTCCGCCCGGCGACGGGCTGGCGTCCATCCGGAGAGAAGAGATGCCCGACGCTTCCGCCCCCGCGCTTGCCGGATTGCTGACGCCCTCGCGCGCCTACAAGCCGTTCCGCTATCCGTGGGCGCATGATTTCTGGAAGCGCCAGCAGCAGATCCACTGGATGCCGGAGGAAGTCCCCCTCGGCGAGGACTGCAAGGACTGGGCAAACAAGCTTTCCGACGCGGAGCGAAACCTCCTTACACAGATCTT
>DNZB01000164.1:2153-4537 GCA_003506635.1 Parvularcula sp. | reverse complement strand
ATCTCAACAAGCCCTAGTCCCTTAGTCCCTTGGTGGTCGCGCCTTTTTGGCGGAAAACCGGTGTCCACTTTTCCGCCCGGCGCTCTAACTCTGCTTGCCGGAGACGCGCGCTTCAATCGCCGCGAAGCGTTGCAGTTCCGCGCCCGTGAGGACGCCGTTGCGGTCGCGATCAGCCGCGGATAGCGCTTCAAGGCGCGCGCTGACAAACTCGCCGGCGTCAAGGCGGCCGTCATCGCCTGCGAACAACGCATAATCCCGTTCGGCGGCGCTCATGATGCGGGCGCGAGTCTCGAGCGACCAGGCGTCCGCGTAGGCGAGCTTCGCCGTGCGCACGCCTCTGGCGTAATCGACCGGCACGAAGCCGTTAAGGCGCGCCAATTCGCCGGTGACGATTGCGAGCGTCACGAATTCTTCCTCGGACAGCGCGCCGTCATTGTCGAGGTCGGCGCGGACGAAGATGGTCTTGGCGGTCTGCGCTATCGTCGCTGCTTCGACTTGCGTCGCGGGCGCGGCGTAGGCGGGCGGCTGTTCGACCGAGGCGGCGTGCACGAGGCCGGCGCTGATTGCGACCGCGGCGGCGAGCCCGGGGAGCGCGATGATCGGAAATTTCGCTTTGGCCATGACGTCTCTCCTCATTGAAGCAAGGTTCTTGTCGGCGGCGAGCATGGCCCCGTCGCGATGGAATGAGGGAATTATCGCGGCGAATCCGGCGCCTTGGCGGCGCCGAGCCTTGAAATGAGGCGGTTTCGCCTTATTCGGCGGGCGCGAGCGGCGGCGCCGCGTCGAGGCGCGCCTGGCGTTCTTTCAGCATTTTCGACGTCAGCCGGGAGCCGTCCGGCGACCAGCCCGGCGGGCCGAGCGTAAACCCGACGGCGTCGCGGAGCGAGCGCGCCGACAGAAGATCCCTGCCGATATTGATCCATTCGCTGAAGGCGATGACGAGCGGATTGAACGAGCCGAGATTCTTGACGATGCCGTAGCGCGGCTTCTCCGCCCGGTCCTCCGGGGTGAAGCTGCCGAAGATGCGGTCCCAGATCATCAGCGTACCAGCGTAATTCGCATCGAGATAGCGCGGATTCGTCGCATGATGCACGCGGTGATGGCTCGGCGTGTTGAGGAGCCATTCGAACCAGCGCGGCATTTTGTCGATGAATTCGGTGTGAATCCAGAATTGGTAAATGAGGTTGAGACCGAAGACGAAAACAATCATCGTCGGATGAAATCCGAGCAGGACGAGCGGCGTCGTGAAAATGGCCCCGTTAAGAAGGCTGCCGGTCCAGGTCTGCCGCAACGCCGTCGTGAGGTTATAGTGCTGCGAAGAGTGATGGACGACATGCGTCGCCCAGAACAGGCGCCGCTCATGCGCGATGCGATGGAGCCAATAATAGCGCAGATCGTCGAGTACGAAGCAAAGGACGATCGCCCAGGGCGCGTTCGGAATGTCGAACAGGCGGAACTGATAGACCCACGTCCACAACGCGGCGAGCGCGACCTTTGCGCCAAACAAGGGGATAATCTGGCTGCCAAGGCCCATGACGAGGCTCGCCGCCGCGTCGCGGGTTTCATAGCGGCCGCGCCCGGTCGTCTTCCACGCCGCAAGCTCAGCGAGGATCGCGATGATAAAGAGCGGCGTCGCCAGCGTGACAATATCGGGAAAATTCATCGGGCGATCATACGCCGTCGCCGGTCAGAAGCGAAAGCCAGCGGCGCGCCGCCGCCTCGTCGGGCGCGGTCAGGTAGACCGCCCGCCGCGACACCTCGCCAAGCGCGAACCGCAAGGCCGCACCCCGCTGTTCCACCCGCGCCTGCCGGCGGGCGAGGCGACGGGTGGCGAAACTGTCGCCGAGCGCGAAAACGAGCGCGATCTCGGCGCCGTCCGCCGATCGCGCCGCCGCCGCCTTGCCGTCCGCTCCGACAAGCCATTCCCTGGCGGCGAAATCCGGCTCGTCGAAGGCGAGCCGGTCGGCCGCCGCATTTGCGGTCACGAATGCGTTCCGCCAAGCGCCAAGCATCCAGGAAACGGCGACGAGGAGCCCGACGCCCGCAATGGACAGGACGAGTTCGATGAGGAGGCCTTGGGTCAAAACCGCCAGCTTCGCGGGTCAGCCCGGAATTTCCGACGCGGCGAAGAAGAAAGCGATTTCCTCGCGCGCCGTCTCCGGCGCATCCGATCCGTGCACGGAGTTCTCGCCGATCGATTCGGCGAATTCCGCGCGGATGGTGCCGGGCGCGGCTTTCTTCGGATCGGTCTCGCCCATGATCTCGCGATTGCGCGCGACCGCGTTCTCGCCTTCGAGCACCTGCACGACAACGGGCCCCGAGATCATGAACTCGACCAGTTCGCCGAAGAACGGACGCGCCTTGTGGACGGCGTAAAAGCCCTC
>DNZB01000164.1:0-1815 GCA_003506635.1 Parvularcula sp. | reverse complement strand
TGATTTTCCCGGTCAGGTTGCGGCGCGTCGCGTCCGGCTTGATGATCGAAAAAGTGCGCTCGCGCGCCATGTGTCGCTCCTTGATAGGCCGATTTGGGACAGGTGGTTCCGGCTGATTTGGGCGCGGTTCCTATCAAGGGCCCGGGCCCCCGGCAAGCGGGCGAAGCGCCCCGCATTGCCAAGCCCGCCCGTACGCGGTTAAGGCCCCGGGCCCCATGCTGCACATCAACGATCTCACCTACCGGATTGAAGGCCGGCCCTTGTTCGAGCACGCGACAGCGGCGATCGCCGAGGGCTGGAAAGTCGGCTTCGTCGGCCGCAACGGCGCCGGCAAATCGACCCTCCTCCGCCTCATCCGGGGCGAGACGCATCCGGACGACGGTGACATTTCTTTCAGCGCGCGAAAGCGCATCGGCGGCGTCGCGCAGGAAGCGCCGGCGTCGTCCCTTTCGCTGATCGACATCGTTCTCGCCAACGACATCGAACGCGCCGCGCTCCTCAGCGAGGTCGAGACGGCGACCGACCCCGCGCGCATCGCCGACATTCATTTGCGCCTTAACGACATCGGCGCGCACTCGGCCGAGGCGCGCGCCGGCGCGATCCTTTCGGGGCTCGGTTTTTCGGCGGAGGACCAGCGCCGCCCGGCCTCGGATTTCTCCGGCGGCTGGCGGATGCGCGTCGCGCTCGCCGGCGTTCTTTTCGCTGCGCCCGATCTCCTCCTTCTCGACGAGCCCACGAACTATCTCGACCTTGAAGGCGCGATCTGGCTTGAAAGTTTCATCAAGCGCTATCCGCACACGGCGATCATCGTCAGCCATGACCGCGATTTTCTCAATCGCACGGTCACGCACATCCTTGCGCTTGAAAACCGCAAGCTGACCGTCTCGCCCGGCGACTACGACAATTACGAGCGGCGCCGGCTCGAAGCGCGGGCGAACGCCCTCTCCTTCCGCGCGCGGCAGGAAGCCCAGCGCAAGCACATGCAAGCCTTCATTGACCGCTTCCGCGCCAAGGCGTCGAAGGCCAAGCAAGCGCAAAGCCGGATCAAGGCGCTGGAGAAAATGCAGATCGTCGCCGAGCCGGTCGATGAGCGCTCGGTTCCGTTCACCTTCAAGAACCCGAAGCCGATGGCGCCGCCGATCGTGCGCCTCGCCGAGGCCGATCTCGGCTATGTCGAGGGAAAGCCTGTTCTCAGAAACGTCAATCTGCGCCTCGACAATGACGATCGCATCGCGATCCTCGGGCCCAACGGCGAGGGCAAATCGACGCTTGTCAAGTCGATCGCCGGCCGCCTCGCCCCGCTTGGCGGATCGGTCATCAAGCACAAGAAGCTCGACATCGCCTATTTCGCACAGCACCAACTTGACGAGCTCGTCGCCGATGAAACGCCCTACGACCATGTGAAACGCCTCCTCCCCGACGCGAGCGAAGCACAGACGCGCGCCGCGGCGGCCTCGCTCGGCTTCGGCCATGAGAAGGCCGACACGAAAGTCGAAAATCTTTCGGGCGGGGAGAAAGCGCGGCTGCTGCTCGGCCTCATCACCTTTCACGGGCCGCATCTCATCATTCTGGACGAGCCGACGAACCATCTCGACATCGACGCGCGCGCGAATCTTTCCGAGGCCCTTAATGATTTCGAAGGCGCGGTCCTCCTCATCACGCATGACGCGCATCTCGCCGCCGCGGTCGCGGACCGTCTGTGGCTCGTCAAAGGCGGCGCCGTTCGCCCCTATGACGGCGACCTCGACGATTATCGCGCGCTCGTCCTTGACGCCGCGCGCACGAGCGCCGGGGATCGCGGCGGCGCGGTGCGCG
>DNZB01000163.1:2678-6766 GCA_003506635.1 Parvularcula sp. | reverse complement strand
CTCTCCTCGTCCGCGCGCAGGAACGGATTGGTCGCTAGCGTCTCGGCGAGAGGCGAGGGCACGGTCCATTCGCCGCGCGCCCGCCTTGCATTCACGTCGTCAACACGCCGTTGCAGCGCGGTGTTTCCCGGTTCGACCGTCACCGCAAAACGGGCGTTTGCAGCCGTATACTCATGCGCGCAATAGAGCCTCGTTTCGGGCGCCAGCGCGGCGATCTTGGAGAGCGAGCCCCACATCTCCGCCGGCGTTCCTTCGAACAAGCGCCCGCAGCCGAGCGCGAAGATGGTGTCGCCGACAAAGGCCGCGCCGTCGCCTGCGAAGTGATAGACGATGTGGCCGCGCGTGTGCCCCGGCGTGTCGATGACGCGCGCCGTCGAAGCGCCGAGTGCGACGACATCGCCTTCGCCGACGGCCTCATCGATCCCCGGAATTTTTTCCGCCTCGCCCATCGGCCCGATGATCCGGCAGCCCCAGCGCGCCTTCAGCGCCAGGTTCCCGCCGGCGTGGTCGAGGTGCCAGTGCGTGTTGAGGATATGGGTGAGGCGCCATCCCTCGCGGGCGAGCATCGCGTTGACCGCGCCCGCATCGGGCGTATCGATCGCGGCGACGGCGCCCGTCTCGCAGTCGCGAATGAGGTATCCGTAATTGTCGGAAAGACAGGGAAACTGGCGGATGTCGAGGGGCATGGCCGCATGCTAATCCGCCGGGGTCGGGACGGCCATGCTTGATTTGGACTAATATTTAGTCTATTTTTCTGCGATGAAGGTCGCCGTTTCCGAGGCCAAGGGCCAGCTGACCGATCTCGTCCGCCGCGCCGAAAGCGGGGAGGAGATTGTGCTGACCCGCCACGGCCAGCCGGTCGTCGTGCTGGCGCCGGTTCATCGCGCGCCGAGCATCGAAAGCCGCCGCCGCGCGATTGAGGCGGCGCGAGCGAGCGCCGCGCGCAAGGCGCGTGCGGGCGCTGATGCGGCGCGTAGCCAGGACTTCCTCTACGGCGATGACGGCTTGCCGCGATGACGGTCATCGATAGTTCGGCGTTGATGGCGGTGCTCCTCAACGAGGCCAGGGCGGATGCGGTGTCGGAGCGTCTGGCGACCGCGCCGCAGCTTGCGATGTCGGCGGCGACGCTCGCAGAAGCGCTGATCGTCGCGCGCCGTCGCGGGCTGGGGCCCGAGATGGCGGCGCTGATCGAGGGCGTCGGCGCCGAGATCGCGCCGGTGACGAAGGACGTCGCCGAAGCGGTCGCGGCCGCCTACGACCGCTGGGGAAAAGGCGCTGACGCCGCCAGCCTCAATTTCGGCGATTGCTTCAGCTATGCGCTGGCGAAGGCGCGCGGCGAGCCGTTGCTCTTCGTCGGTGAGGACTTTCTGCATACAGATGTTTCCCCGGCGCTGGCGCCGGACTGAGTCTCAGGCGGACGCCTTGCGCACTGACATCCTCGATCTTCACGATTTCTACGAGACCCCGCTCGGCCGCGCCGCGCGGGGCTTCGTCGCCGCCCGCATCGAGGAAGCCTGGCGCGACCATGCGCGCCTGCGCCTCGCCGGGTTCGGCCACGCCGAGCCCTATCTTTCCTTTTTCGACAAGGCCGAGCGCGTCATTGCGATAGCGCCGGGCGAGCAGGGCGTCGTCCGCTGGCCCCCGGGCGAGGCCAATCGCGCCGCGCTCGCCGGAAGCCAATGGCCGCTCCCCGACGCGTCGATCGACCGCCTGCTGCTCGTTCACGGCCTTGAAGAAGCGGACGATCCGCGCCGCCTGATGCGCGAATGCTGGCGGGTGCTGACGGGCGACGGGCGGCTCATCATCGTCGTCGCGCACCGGCGGGGCCTCTGGTCGATGATCGACACGACGCCCTTCGCGCATGGGCGGCCCTATCTCAAAGGCCAGCTTGAACGGCTGTTGACAGAGTCGATGTTCCGCCCCGTCGCATGGTCGTCGGCGCTTTATTTCCCGCCGTTCGGCGCGCGCTTCTTGCTGCGCGCCGCGCGCGCGTGGGAGCGGGCGGGCGCGCAGGCGTGGCCGGGACTCGGCGGCGTCATTCTCGTTGAAGCGGCGAAGGACATGGCCCAGCCTGTCGCCGTCGGAAAGATCGCGCGCGCGCGCGCCGGCGGGCCGGTCGCGGCGCGCCCGGCGATTTCGGCGGCGCGCGCCGCAAAAAGGAAAGTGGAGACGCCGTGACCTTGATGTTCGAACGCGCCGCCGTCATCGGCGCCGGTCTGATCGGCGCCTCGCTCGCGCGCGCGCTGCGCGCGAACGGGCTCGCCGGCCGCATCGCCGGTTTTGATCTTGATGCGGACGTTCGCCGGCGCGCGCGCGAATGCGGCGCGGTGGATGAAGCGCCCGATACGCTCGACGCGGCGCTCAAAGGCGCCGCGCTCGTCATCGTTTCAACGCCGGTCGGCGCGATGCCGGCGGTCCTCGCCGCCGTCGCGGCGACGGCGGACGATGGCGCGCTCGTCATCGATGTCGGCTCGGTCAAGGGCGCGGTGGTCGAGGCGGCGGCGACGCTTTCCCCGCGTGTTTCCATCGTTCCCTGCCACCCGGTCGCCGGCACGGAGCAGTCAGGCCCCGAAGCGGGTTTTGCAAGCCTTTTCGACAAGCGCTGGGCGATCATCACGCCGCTGGCGCGCGCGGACGCGCCTTACAAGGCGGCGGTCGACAAGGCGGCGGCGCTGTGGCGCGCGGTCGGCTCGAATGTCGAGATCATGGACCACGCGCATCATGACCTCGCGCTCGCCATCACCTCGCATTTGCCGCACCTTATCGCCTTCACGCTGGTCGGCGCGGCGGACGATCTTGAAAGCGTCGCCGAAGCCGAGATCGTCAAATATTCCGCCGGCGGCTTTCGCGACTTCACCCGCATCGCGGCGTCCGACCCGGTGATGTGGCGCGACGTCTTCCTCAACAACAAGGCGGCGGTGCTCGAAGTCCTCGGGCGCTTTTCCGAAGAACTCGCGCTCCTTCAGCGCGCGATCCGCTGGGGCGACGCCGAAACGCTGGAACAGGTGTTCCGGCGCGGGCGCGAACTGCGGCGCGCGATCGTCGCGGCGGGGCAGGAAAAAGACGTGCCGAATTTCGGACGGGACGCCAAGGGGTGAACGCCGCGCTCGTCATCGCGCTCGCCGCCTTCCTGCTCGCGGCCGGGGCGGGCTTTGCCGCGCAGCGCGGCTCGATCTGCGCGGTGGCCGCGGTTTTCGATCTGGTCGTGCGGCGCGACGCGCGGCGTTATCTCGCCCTTCTTGAAGCGGCGCTTTGGTCGCTGGCGGCGGCGGGATTTCTTTCATTGTTCGCCGGCCGGCCGGCCGCCTTCGACTATCCGGCGGGCGCGCTCGCGGCGGCGGGCGGGGCGCTTTTCGGGGCGGGCGCGGCGATCAACGGGGCGTGCGCCTTCGGTTCGGCGGCGCGCCTGGCGCGCGGCGAACTTGCATTCCTGTTCATGCCGGCGGGCATGCTGACGGGCGCGTTTCTCGCCGCGCACGCGCTTCCCGCTCCGGCCGGAACGCCCGCCGCCGCGCCGGCCTCGCCGTTCCTTGCGGCCTTTCTTGTCTTTTTCGCCGGCTGGCGGATTTTCGGCGCAATGGACCGCATACGGACATTCGCCGCCCTGCGCGCGGCGCTGCGCGCGCCGCGCTGGCGCCCGTCGGCGGCGATGGCGATGGTCGGCGTCCTTTCGGCGATCTTGATGGCCGTTTACGCGCCCTGGCCCTATTCAACGCTGCTTGTCGAGCTTGGCGCCGGCTCCGCCGCGCAAGCCGGAGAACGCGCCGCCGTCGCGCTTTTCTTCATCGCCGGCGCCGCCGCCGCGGCGCGCCTCGCCGGGGATTTCCGCGTCGCCGCGCCGCGCCCCGCCGAGGCGCTGCAAAAATTCGCGGGCGGCGCCTTGATGGGAACGGGCGCTTATCTCGTTCCCGGCGGCAATGACGCCATGGTGCTGCGCGCGCTGCCGAATCTGCTGGCATACGGCTTCATCGCCTATGCGGCGATGACGGCGACGATCGCGGCGATCATCCTTTCCGGCCGGATAGCGGCGTCGGGGACGAAGAAGTCCGCGCCCGAAACCGGCGCTTGACGCGCCGCTCACCAAAGCG
>DNZB01000163.1:1858-2249 GCA_003506635.1 Parvularcula sp. | reverse complement strand
GGCGATTTCATAGGCGCTCGCCGCCGACACCAGGGCGCCGTTGTCAGGGTCGGCGATCGCCTTTTTCGCGCGCGGCGACAGACGCTCCTGCCCGGTGACAAACCAATAGACCGCGCGGGCGTCCAGCAGCAGTTTCATGGAGTGCGGCGGGCTACCGCCGCTTTCGCAGCGAACGCGGCTTTGCGCGCTTCGTCAGGCCGAAATCGTCCGTGTACGCGCCTTCCGCCGATTTCAAGTCTTCCTCGTCCGTGGCGGCGAGCAGCGCCTCGTCGGGCATCCGGGGCCAATGCCGCGCGACGCCGAACGGGCGCGGGGATAGCTCTCTCAACGGCGCAAGGCGCGCGATCGGCTTGCCGGAGCGGGTGACGACGATCTAGTCCCTTGGTGGTCG
>DNZB01000163.1:0-1560 GCA_003506635.1 Parvularcula sp. | reverse complement strand
CTTTTCCGCCCGGCGCTCTAATTTTTGTGCAGGTAAAATAATATGACCCGATCAGGTCACGCCGGCTCCTCGTCGAGCTTGACCTTGTGCCCCCACAGGCGGTGGACGTGCCACAAGACTTCGTCGCGCGTCTTCGGGTCGAGCGTCCTGCCCGCATGCGTGCCGTGGCGCAGCGTGATCATGCGGTCGCCTTCAAGGTCGGCGGCGACGACCTGAATATTGGGCTCGTGCATGCCGAGATCATACTGGCGGGCGAGCGTCTCGCGCACGCGGGCGTAGCCCGCTTCGTCGTGAATCGCCTCGACTTCGATATGGCCCTCGCTCGCCTCGTCGTCGAGCGCGAACAGGCGGAAATCGCGAATGACCTTGGGCGAGAGAAATTGCAGGATGAAGCTTTCGTCGCGGTAGTTCGCCCACGCGTCCTTCAGGACGTCGCGCCATTTCCCTGACCCGGCGATCGCCGGGAACCATTCGCGATCCTCCGCGGTCGGATGTTCGCAGATGCGCCGGACGTCCTCCATCATGGCGAATCCGAGCGCATAAGGGTTGATCCCCGAATAGCGCGGATCGTCGAATTCCGGCTGGAAGACGACGGAGGAATGGGAGTGCAGGAACTCCATGATCGCGCCCTCATTGATGAGGCCCTTATCGTAAAGCGCGTTCATGATGTAATGGTGGACGAAGGTCGCGCAGCCCTCGTTCATCACCTTTGTCTGCTTCTGCGGATAGAAATATTGCGACACATTGCGGACGATGCGCACAAGTTCGCGCTGCCAGGGTTTGAGGACCGGCGAGGCTTTCTCGATGAAATAGAGGATGTTTTCCTCCGGCAGCTTGATGTTTTTCACCTCAAGCTGGCGCTCCTCGGCGTCTTCATCCGGCTCCTCGACATTCGGCAGCGTGCGCCAGATGTCGTTGAAGGTCTTCTGCTCGTGTTCGGCGCGCAGCGCCGCGCGGGCGAGCTGGTCAGCCTCCGAAAGCCGCGGCGGGCGCGCGTAACGGAAAACGCCCTGATCCATCAGCGCATGCGCGCTGTCGAGAATCCGCTCGACCTCCTCAAGCCCGTATTCGTCCTCGCATTTGGCGATGTATTTCTTCGAAAAGTCGAGATAGGGGAGAATGCCTTCGGCGTCCGTCCACTGACGGAACAAATAATTGTTCTTGAAAAAGTGGTTGTGCCCGAACGAGGCGTGCGCCATCACGAGCGCCTGCATCGTCATGGTGTTTTCTTCCATCAGATAGGCGATGCAAGGATCCGAATTGATGACGATCTCATAGGCGAGGCCCTGATAGCCTTTCTGGTACATCATCTGGTCGCGCGCGAAATGCTTGCCGAACGACCAGTGGCGATACATCAGCGGCATGCCGTGGCTGGAATAGGCGTCGAGCATCTGCTCGGAGGAAATGATCTCGATCTGGTTCGGATAGACGTCGAGCTTAAGGTCCTGGAGCGCGATATTCTCGATGGCGTCGTAGGTCGCCTTGAGGCGGTCGAAGGACCATTCTGAGTCGGAGAAGAGGAGGGAACTCACGCCGCCTCCCGCGCGTTCTTCGCGAACA
>DNZB01000374.1 GCA_003506635.1 Parvularcula sp. | reverse complement strand
GGCGCCGTGTCGGTCTGGGGCTTCGACATCGACAAGAACCCGCGCCAGGCGCGCGCCTCGATCGGCGTCGTGCCGCAGGAAATCAACATGGACGTCTTCTTCACGCCGAAGGAGGCGCTGGAGATTCAAGCCGGGCTTTACGGCGTGCCGCCGAAGCGCCGCCGCACCATGGAGATCTTGAAAGCGCTTGGCCTTGAAGATAAGGCGAACGCCTATGTTCGGGCGCTGTCCGGCGGAATGAAGCGCCGCCTTCTCGTCGCCAAGGCGATGGTGCACGCCCCGCCGATCCTCGTCCTTGATGAACCGACGGCGGGCGTCGACATCGAGCTTCGAAAGCAGCTGTGGGATTACGTCCTGCGCCTGCATCGCGAGGGCGTGACGATCGTCCTGACGACGCATTATCTTGAAGAAGCGCAGGAGCTTTGCGACACCATCGCGATCATCCACCAGGGCGCGGTCGTCGCGTGCGAGCCGACGGAAAAACTCGTCGCATCGCTCGATTCCAAGACGCTGCTGGTGACGCCGACCGGGCCGCTCGCCGCGGCGCCCGTTCTTGGGCCTTATACGGCGGAACTCCGCAAGGACGGGCGCCTCGCCGTTCCCTATCAGCCGTCGAAGGGCGAGGTCGCCGCCATTCTTGAACGGCTCGCCGCGGCGGGCGTCGCCGTCAAGGATCTGACGACGGTCGAGGCGGACCTTGAAGACGTGTTCCTTGAGCTCACCTACAATCGCGACCGTCAGCGCGCGGCGAGCGGGACAAAGGGGCGCCCCGCCGGCACGTCATAGGCGGCGTGTTCGCGGAGCGCCTTCGTCACCTCGACGGGGTCGCCGTCAAGCGCCTCCGGTGAAATCGCCGCGCCGAAGCGGATGTCGAAGCGTTTGCCCTTCTTGTTCAACAGCTCGTTGAAGAGGGTGATGTCCCTCAGCTCGGTGTTGATCTTCCAGAACCAGTAATAAAGCCGGGAATTGCGCGCCGCGATGTGCGCGGGCACGACCGGGCATTCGTATTTCCGCGCGAAGATCGCGACCGAGGTCATCCATTCGCGCTCAACCAGCGCCTTGTCCGCGCCCATCATCGCAAGGCGCCCGGAGGGGAAAAGAACGACGCAGCGTTCCGCCTCGAACGCCTTCTTCGTCTCGATCAGCGTCTCGCGCGAGCGCTGGCGGGTGCGCTTTTCCAGCACCCATTCGACCGGAATGAGAATGTCGGAAAAGCCCGGCGACACGCGGATCGCGTCGCGATTGGCGAAAAAGACGACGTCGCGCCGGACTTTGCTCAAGACGTCGTGCATCGCGATCCCGTCGGCGATGCCCGTCGGGTGAACGCTGGCGATGATGACGCGCCCTGAGGCGGGAATGTGTTCGAGGCCGACGCCGCGCGCGTCGAGCGCGAGGATGGAGCTGACATGCGCCATCGCTTCTTCGCCGCCCTTGGCGGCGATGGCGTCGGTCATGCGCTTGGCTTCCGGCTCTTTCAGCAACGGATAGAGGATCGCGCGGTAAGCCGGCCACATCGGCGATGTGATGAGTTTCTTTGCGCGTTCCTCGATCAGGATGTCGACGATGTGCTTGCCGCGCGCCATCGCCTCGACATCAGACGCGTCCCTCAATGCTTCGCTCATCGGCCCCGGAGATTTTTGCGCGACCATGGCGCAAGCCGGGGCGTAACGGCAATGCGTAAAGAAAAGCCCGCACCCGGACGATCCGGGCGCGGGCGAAGGGAAAAGGGCGGCGTCAGGCCTTGAGCCGGAACCAGGCGCCGGCGGCGGCCGGACCCTTGATTTCGCTGGTCGGCATCTCGCCGGGCGCGGCCGCCAGCCCTGCGGCATGACGCAGCGCCTCAAGACGGGTCCGGAATCGGTAATCGGCGCCAATATGCTTGTCGGCGTCGAGCGCGGCGAGCGTCGCTGCGACCTTCTCGTTGAGGCCGGTGATGTAGACTTTCCGGCCGGCGCCCTTGGCGTCGGACGCGATCGTATCGACCGCCATCGCCGCGGAAAGGTCGAGCGCCGGCACGCGGGTGAAGTCGAGGATGATCGACGACATGCCGTCTTTCGCCTTTTCGCGCACATGGTGGCCGAGATCGGCTGCGGCCCCGAAGCTCAAAGGCCCGCCGGCGAAGTCAAAGAGCGCGATCTTGCCGTTCGCCGCGTCGAGAATGCGCCGCTCTTCGGGATCGTCGGCGATCTCCGCCCCGGCGTTGAGCGCGGCGACCTGAATGTCGGCGATCTGCTTCACATAAGCGAGCGCGGCGAGCACGACGCCGGCGGCGACCGCGGTGATGAGATCGACGAATACAGTGAGGACGAGAACGAGCGCCATCAGCACGAGGTCCCAGCGCGGCCCCTTGTGAGCGCGCTTCAGATACGCCCAGTCGATGATGTCATAACCGACCTTGACGAGAATGCCGGCAAGCACCGCGTGCGGGATCTGCCCGGCGAGCGGCGAAAAGACGAGCACGATCGCCAGGAGCACAAGCGAGTGCGTCATCCCCGAGATTCGGGTCGACGCGCCCGAGCGGATGTTGATGACCGTCCGCATCGTCGCGCCCGCGCCCGGAATCGCGCCGAAAAGACCTGCGATCGCATTGCCGACGCCCTGGCCGAAAAGCTCGATGTTCGACTTGTGGCGCGTCGCCGTCATGTTGTCGGCGACAAGCGAAGTAAGAAGGCTGTCGATCGAACCAAGCAGCGCGAGAATGACCGCCGCCTCAAGCACGACCGCGAAGGTTTCCGGCGTGAAGCCGGGGAGGACGAACGACGGAATGCCGGTCGGAATGTCGCCGAGCAGCGGCGCGCCTTTCAGAACGAGGCTCGCGAGCGTGCCGATGATGAGCGCGGCGAGCGACGCGGGGACGATTTTGCCCCACGGCTTGGGCCACAGGAAAACCGTCGCGAGGGCGAGGCCGCCCAATGCGACCGCCGGGAGCACGGGATCGAGGACGGCGCCCGGGATAGCCGACAGCGCGGGGATCGTTCCCGACCCCTCGGGTTCATGCCCGAAAAGGCGCGAGACCTGCAGCGCGATGATGATGACGCCGATGCCGCTCAT
>DNZB01000329.1:13697-22043 GCA_003506635.1 Parvularcula sp. | reverse complement strand
CATGAACGCCCCCCTCACCGCCAAAGACTTTGAGACCGATCAGGAAGTGCGCTGGTGCCCTGGTTGCGGGGACTATGCGATCCTCAAAGCCGTGCAGAAGACGATGGCGGATATCGGCGCCGAGCCTGACAGGACCGCCTTCGTTTCCGGCATCGGCTGTTCCTCGCGCTTTCCTTATTACATGGCGACGTACGGCTTTCACACGATCCACGGGCGCGCGCCGGCTTTTGCGACGGGGCTGAAACTCGCGAACCCCGCGCTCGACGTGTGGATGGTGACGGGCGACGGCGACGGTTTGTCGATCGGCGGCAATCACTTGCTCCACGTCATCCGCCGCAACGTCAATCTGCAGATCCTTCTTTTCAACAACGAGATCTACGGCCTCACCAAAGGCCAGTACTCCCCGACGAGCCGCGTCGGCACGCGCTCGCCTTCCTCGCCCAAAGGCTCGATCGACGCGCCGGTCAACCCTTGCGCCTTCGCGCTCGGCGCCGGCGCAAAATTCATCGCGCGCGGCGTCGACACCGCTACGAGAGCGCTTTCCGAAACGCTGAAAGCGGCGCACGGTTTCGAGGGCGCGTCCTTCGTCGAGATTTTCCAGAACTGCATCGTCTACAACGCCGACGTCTTTTCGGACTTCACCGAGAAGAAAGTCGCCGACGAGCATCAGCTGCACCTTGAGCACGGAAGACCGATGCTGTTCGCGGGCGGCAAGCGGGGCCTCCGCTTCGATGCGCGCAGTTTCAAGCTTGAAGTCGTCGCCGTGGGCGACGGCGGCGTCGATCCTTCAGAAGTCCTCGTCCATGACGAGAACAACAAGACTCTCGCCCACCTCCTCGTCGAGATGAAGCACCCCGAGTTTCCAATGGCGATGGGCGTCGTCTATCGCGAACGCGGCAGCCCCTCATTCGACAAGGCGTTCTGGGCGCACCACCCGACCGCCGGCAAACGCACCGCGAAAGTCGCCAATGCGCTCCGCCGCGGCTATGTGTGGACGAAGAAGGCGCGTTAGAGGCCTAGTCCCCGGTCGGTTCAACACCAGCCTTTTCGATCATCAGGACGCTTGTGCGCCCGCGCGCATGCGGAAAGTGCATTACGCCCCTTGGCACGGTGAACGCCTGGCCGGGCTTCAGGACCACTGTCCGGTCTTCAAGCTCGATGTCGAGCTGGCCCTCCATGACCAGGAAGAATTCGTCGGTGTCATCGTGCTTGTGCCAGTGGAAATCGCCCTCAAGGACGCCGAGCCGGACCCAGGCGTCATTAACCGCGCACAGCGTCCTGTTCCACCACGGCGAGTACGCGGCGCTGACCGCGCTGACATCCATATGCTCGCCATTGGCGAACATGATCTCATCTGTTGAGATGTCATAGCGGGTGTCGGTCTTCGCCATCTTCTCGTCTCCTCACGCCAGTGCGATCGCGCGTTCGCCGTAAACCGCAGCGGCGCGCGCGACAAACGCCTCACACATGCGCGCAAAGGCCTTGTCGAAGACCTGCGCCGCCGTCGCTTGCAGAACAAAATTGCGGAACTCGAACTCGATGAGAAAGCCGATCGTCGATCCCCCGTCTTCGCGGTCGCGAAACGTCCATTCGTTCCTCAAGCTGCGGAACGGCCCATCGACGTAAATCGCGGTGATGCGGCCCGACGCTGGGTCGAGGGTCACGCGGCTGCGGAAGCGCTCGCGGAAGACCTTGTAGGCGACGACCATGTCGGCGAGCAGCGTCCCCTCCCCACGTTCGATGACACGCAAGGCGACGCACCACGGGATAAAGTCCGGATAGCGCTCGACATCGGCGACAAGCGCGAACATCTCGGCTGCGCTATAAGGCGTCTCCGTCGTCGTGCGACGCGCAGTCATGCGCGCTTTGCGGCGCGTGCATAGCCGCCGAACAGATCGAGCATTCGTTCCTGCCAGGCCGCGACGGGCTTCGGCGTTTCATAAAGTTCAGCTGACGTCGCGCTGCGCCGCCACATCAGCGGGCTCATCACCACATAGTCGCAGAGATTGGCTTCACGCCCGCCGAGAAAGTCATAGGCGCCGAGCGGCGCGGCGAGGGCGGCGAGAGCGGACTCGAGGCGTTGCGCCGCATCCGGAACATTCGCGTATTCCTCCAGCGTCTTGCCGAACCGCGCTTCGCGCGTGCGCCGGATGTAATCCCGGTCCTCCGACGCCGCGGCGGCGATGAGCGGCAGCATGATTAGCGGCCCAAGCGCCGGGTAGATGGCGCTGGCGAGCCACGCCCCGTAGAACGCCGCGCTCGCGCGTTCACCCGCCGTCGCGGCGAGCGGGCGCTCGCGGTATTTGCGGTCGAGATGCTCCAGAATGACGGGGCTGTCCTTCACCATCACGCCGTCGTCGATCAGTACGGGAACCTTGCCATAGGCCGGGTCTGGATATTTCGCCTTGTCGGCGAAGCCGACGGCGCGCGTCTCGAACTTCAGGCCCTTGTGCAGCAGCGCGAACTTGACGAGCCAGCAATAAGGGCTCGGGCGCACGGCCTCGTCGGCGAGGGCGAGATCATAGAGTGTCCTGGTCATTTCAGCCCTTCGCCGCGCGCGCCGCCTTGAGTTTTGCAAAGTCCTCGCCCGCATGATGCGAGGAGCGCGTCAGCGGCGAGGCGGAAACCATCAGAAAGCCCTTGGCGCGCGCGATCGCTTCATAGCTGGCAAATTCCTCGGGCGGCACGAAGCGGTCGACCGCGGCGTGTTTGCGCGTCGGCTGCAAATATTGACCGATGGTGAGGAAATCGACGCCGGCGACCCGCATGTCGTCCATCACCTGCATCACCTCTTCGCGGGTTTCGCCGAGGCCGACCATCAACCCGGACTTTGTGAACATGGCGGGATCGCGTTCTTTCACTTTCTGAAGAAGCCGCAGCGACTGGAAATAACGCGCGCCGGGGCGGATCGTCAGGTAAAGGCGCGGCACGGTTTCGAGATTATGGTTGAAAACGTCGGGGCGCGCGTCGATGACGGCGTCTTCCGCGCCCTCTTTTCGCAAAAAGTCCGGCGTCAGGATTTCGATCGTCGTTCCCGGATTTTCCGCGCGAACGGCGCGAACGACCGCCGCAAAATGCGCTCCCCCGCCGTCAACGAGGTCGTCGCGATCGACCGAGGTGATGACGACATGAGAAAGCCCCATCGCCTTCACCGCGCCCGCGACCTTTGCGGGCTCCTCCGCATCAAGCGCCGGCGGCAGGCCGGTCTTTACATTGCAGAAGGAACAAGCGCGCGTGCAGGTGTCGCCCATGATCATCATCGTCGCGTGCTTTTTTGACCAGCACTCGCCGATATTGGGGCAGGACGCTTCCTCGCAGACCGTATGGAGCCCGCGCGAGCGCACGATCTCGCGCGTCTCGGCATAGCCGGCGGACGATGGCGCGCGGACGCGGATCCAATCTGGTTTGCGCAGCAGCGGCGTATCGGCGCGCTTTTGCTTTTCCGGATGCCGGACAGCCGGCCTGTTATCGATCAGGGTCGTCATGGGACCCGTCTAGCAGGCCCCGCGGCGCCTTGGCGAGGCCGCGGATCAGCCGCCTAGCAAAGGCGCGACACCATATCGACGACCTCGTCAAACGGGCGGTGGATGATCGCCCCGTCCATCGGCTCGCCCAAAGACAGGTTGACCGCTTCCCAAGCGTCGACGGAGCGGATGCGCGTCGGGTCTGGCGCGGTGCGGGCGAGTTTCGAGGCTTCGGTCTGAAACTTCACGATGTCGCGAGAGACCGGCAGACGCAACCAGCGCCAGACGCGACGGTCGAGGTCGCCGTTCACATAAGCGTTCCAGCGGTCGTCGCGCGCGTCCCGGTCGATCGAGAAGAACAGCGTCTTGAAGTCGCCCGCGTCCGCAAGAACAATGACGCCGTTTTCATGCTCAAAATAATGCGGCGCGCGCGAAAGATTGAGGAACGAAGACTCGCCGAAGCCGCATTTCAGGTCAGCGGCCGCCCGGCGCTTTTCAATCGTCTTTTCTTCGAATTCCGCAACGAGGCCGGGCCAGGCCCGGCTGCCCACGAAATAAAGCCCGATGCCGGTGACGATGAGATAGCTGAGTCCGATCTTCAGCGTGTGCTCAAGCCCGCCGGCGTAATGTGAGAACGCCATGACGAGCGGCGCAGTAAATGCGAAGGTCGCCGCAAGCGGGCGCTTGAAGCCGATCAGGTCCTCGCGCGCGAAGTCCATCACATTATCGACGAAACTCGCCGAACGCTTGAGGCGGACTTCGACCGGGGCCGGAATGGCGACGCGATCGGTGTTCAGCATTACGGCGCGCTCCTTCAGAGGCGATCAATGAATTTCGCCCTGCATCATGAAGGCGCCGTGTTTAGTTGCGCTTTAGGAAGGCGCGGCAATTAATGGAGAATTTGCGAAGAATGCCGTCGAACTGGCCGCGCTCAGGCGCTTTCGCGCCAGCGAACGACCTCGACACCTGTTTGCGCGCCTCTGGTCCAGGCGTTCTGTACAATGCCGACAAAGCGCAGCGTCGGCACGGTTAATCCAAATTCCCCAGGCCGGACGGATTCATCAAGAAACTCAATGCGCATGCCGCCAAAACTGACATCGACGATACGGCAAGTGACTTCGGCGCCGGTGTCAAGAACGGCGGTCGCGACCTTGTAGGCTGACGTGCGCGGCCAGCGACGGTTTTCTCCGTTCATCGATCGCACGGGTGCAGATGCATGTTTCGCCTTGAGATCGCCGATGCGCTGGTCAAGACGCTGCTTCATCAAACGCGCGCGGACCGCGTCCTCGGCGGCTTGGCGTTCCTTGCGCGCCCGGGCGGCGGCGGAATGGTAAATCGGCATGACCAACGACCCCTCGTTCCACGTCTGGAACGCATGGGATTCGGCGAAGCAGGAAGCGGGCCGGAGCCTATCAAGAAAGCCGGCTTGCGCGGCGTTCTTTTGCCCGCACCAGTCATGGCAGGCGCCCATGGCCCTGATTAGCGAAGGTCAGGGCGGCGCCCGCCCGACAACCTCGATCCGTGCGCGCGCTCCCCATTTGCCGGGACGAGCTGCCTCGAACAGGTTTACGATCTTCGGGCAAGAAACCGGGTTCCAATGATCGTTACCATTATCCAAAGCCTTCTCGTCGCCGCAGCGCTGACTTTGGCGGCGCGCTGGTTCTTCTATGTGCGGGCGGCGAAGGCCGGCGCTTCGACGAGTGCGACGGCGCTCGCCATCGGTGCTGTCGCGAATTTTTTCGACACGCTCGGCATCGGCTCGTTCGCGCCGACAACTGCGGCGATCAAGTTTTTCAAGCTGACGAAGGACGAACTGATTCCCGGAGCCTTGAATGTCGGGCACGCGATCCCGACGATCGCACAGGCGCTCATTTTCATCGGCTTCGTCAAGGTCAGCGTCGGACTTCTCGTCGCTTGCATTGTCGCGGCGGTAACCGGGGCGCTGATCGGGGCGCGCGTCGTGTCGCGGTTGCCGGTGAGGGCGATTCGCATCGGCATGGGGTTCGCGCTTCTGGCGGCCGCGGGAATTTTCGTCGCACGAAATCTCGGTCTTGTTCCAGGCGGCGGCCAAGCTTTGGCGCTGTCCGGAGGGGCCTTCGCGGCGGCGGTCGCGCTGCACTTCCTCTTCGGCGCGCTGATGACGCTTGGCGTCGGGCTTTATGCGCCGTCGCTCATCTTGCTGAGCCTTCTGGGCATGGACCCGCGCGCGGCCTTTCCAATCATGATGGGCGCTTGCGCCTTTCTGATGCCAGCGTCGGGATTGCATTTCATCGCAAGCGCCCGGTTCGACCCGCGCCTCGCCCTCGGCTTTGCGGCGGGGGGCGTTCCCGCCGTCCTGCTCGCTGCCTTCGTTGTCAGGGAAATGCCGCTCGACGTGCTGCGCTGGGTCGTCTCTGGAGTCGTCATCATCGCCGCACTAATGATGCTCGCGAGCGCACGAGCGAGCGCGGCGAAGAAGGAATAATTTGATGGTGCGGTCAGCGTTCGCCGTATTGCTAGGCGTCGTCGTCGGCGCGATTCTTGTTTTCGTAGTCGAACGGATGGGGCATGCGTTATTCCCGGCGCCCCCCGACTTCGACGCGGCGAGCGCGACCGCTGTCGCCGCGCTGCCCCTGGCCGCCAAGGTCTCAGTGCTCGCCGCCTGGTTCGTCGGCGCGCTTGGCGGCGGCGCCGTCGCGTCGCTCATCGCCAGGCGCTGGGCCCCGGCGGCGTGGGTCGTCGCCATGACCATCTTGCTGCTTGCCGGAACGAGCCTTGCAGCCATTGCGCACCCTTTATGGATGGCGATCGGCGCAATCCCGGCTGCCTTGCTGGGCGGCTGGCTGGCTGTCGTGCTGACGGGCGCGCGCTACGGCCTCCCGCCGCAGTCCGGGCAGAAGAAGCTTCTATGAGCGAGGACACGCCGATACCGGCGGCGACCGTCATTCTGCTGCGCGACGAACCCGCCTTTGAGGCGTTGATGATCGCCCGCGCCGAGCGCGCGTCTTTCGCGGGGGGCGCGCTCGTATTTCCAGGCGGGCGGGTCGATCCAGGTGACCGCCATGCCGCATGGGCGGCGCAATCTGAGGGTCTCAGCCCTGACCCGGCGCTCGCCGCCGCTCAGGTCGCCGCCATCCGCGAGGCGTTCGAGGAAGCCGGCGTCTTCCTCGCGCGCGGGCCCTCCGGCGCTATGCTGGCGGCGGACGAGGTGCGCGCGCTTTCGCCCTGGCGCGCGAATGTCGAGCGCGACGACGCGCTGTTCCTGACGCTTGCCCGACGGCACGGGCTTAAGCTCGCGGCGGATCAACTGACGCTTTTCGCCCACTGGATCGCGCCGCCCGGATTGCACCGCCGCTTCGACACATTGTTCTTCGTCGCCCCATTTCCGCGCGGGCAGGAAGTCATGGAGGACGGCGACGAGGCGACGGAGGCGCTCTGGATTTCGCCGGCCGCCGCGATCGCGGCGCGCCAGGCCGGCGCGCGCAAAATCATTTTTCCGACGGCACGCAATCTCGAACTGCTCGGCGTATCGCAATCGACGCAAGGCGTAATCGATTTTGCGCGCCGCCGCACGATCCGTCCGGTCGTGCCCGATACGGTGACACGTGACGGGAGGATGTACCTGAAGCTGCCCGACGATCTAGGCTATCCCGTGACGGAGGAAGCCTTCGAGACGGCGATCAGGAATTGACATAATGTCTTGCGCGCTGACCCTTCCGGTTGCGCGGCGCGCGCGGCGGCCGAAATCTCTCATTGTCCGCGCGCCGCTTGGCCCGTCTTCGATCCTGCTCTATCGCCGCAGCGCCGAAAGCCCTGCATAGCGCGCCGCGCCGCCGAGTTCTTCCTCGATGCGCAGGAGCTGATTGTATTTCGCCGTGCGATCCGAGCGCGCGAGGCTTCCCGTCTTGATCTGCCCGCAATTCGTCGCAACGGCGAGGTCGGCGATCGTCGCATCCTCAGTCTCGCCGGAGCGGTGCGACATCACGGCCCTATAGCCGGAACGGTGCGCGAGATCGACGGCGCGAAGCGTCTCGGTCAGTGTGCCGATCTGGTTGACCTTGATGAGGATCGAATTGGCGCAGCCTTTCTCAATCCCGTCCTTGAGGCGCTCTGAATTCGTCACGAAGAGATCGTCGCCGACAAGCTGGCATTTCGCGCCGATTTTTTCGGTAAGCAGCTTCCAACCCTTCCAGTCGTCTTCGGCCATGCCGTCTTCGATCGATACGATCGGGTAATTGGCGAGCAACGCCTCGTAATAGGCCGTCATGCCGCTTGCGTCGAGCGTCTTGCCCTCGCCTTCCAGGCGATATTCGCCGCCTTTGAAAAACTCGGTCGAGGCGGCGTCGAGCGCGATAAAAACGTCCTTACCCGGACGAAACCCGGCCGTCTCGATCGCTTTCATGATAAAGGTCAGCGCCTCGTCGGCGGATTTCAGGTTCGGCGCAAAGCCGCCCTCGTCGCCGACATTGGTGTTGTGGCCTGCGGATTTGAGGCCCTTCTTGAGCGCGTGAAAGACTTCCGCCCCCGAGCGTAAAGCGTCTGCGAAAGTCGCCGCGCCGAGCGGCATGATCATGAATTCCTGAATGTCGATCGCGTTGTCGGCGTGGACGCCGCCATTGATGATGTTCATCATCGGCGCGGGCAGCGTCGCCGCCGAAACCCCGCCCACATATCGGTAGAAGGGCGTCGCGGCGGCTTCAGACGCCGCCTTGGCGACCGCGAGCGAGACGCCGAGGATCGCGTTCGCGCCGAGGCGCTTCTTGTTGTCCGTGCCGTCGAGTTCGATGAGCGCCGCGTCGACGCCGATCTGGTCTTCGGCGTCAAAGCCGCGCAGCGCGTCGAAAATCTCGCCATTGACGGCGGCGACGGCTTTCAGAACGCCTTTGCCTCCGTAGCGCTTGTC
>DNZB01000329.1:0-13377 GCA_003506635.1 Parvularcula sp. | reverse complement strand
CGCCCGCCCCATTGAGCCGTCTTCCAGCACCACATCGACCTCGACGGTCGGGTTTCCCCGGCTGTCAAGAATTTCGCGGCCGATAATATCGACAATGGCGGTCATGGGGGCTCCGTCTGTAAAGGGACCGGGCCTCTATAGCCGCCGGACAAGAGGTTTCAACTCTGGAAGGCCCTTGCCGGCGCCATCTTCGCCATTTTCAAGCGGAAAAGGGTCCCGCATGCGGGGTCCTGCGCGCGGGGAGAAGGGGCGGGCTTGATTTGTATACGAACTGCCGGCGAAGGGATCGCCGGCGCCCGCTGCTCCGCCGCCGGCGGGATCAGTCCGGCTGCCGCTCCCCGCCATTGTCTCGCGGGCTTATCGCCCGTTGCGGGCGATCACCGCCTGACCGCGGCGGCGGCGTCACACGCGGCGCAGGCGGCGGGGTGTTGCCTGACGACGGCGGCGTCACACGCGGCGGCGGCGCGGATTGTGGCGGCGGAGCATAATTCGGCTGCGAGGGGGCGGGCGGCGGCGAGGCTGGCGGCGGCGTCCAGTTGCGGCCGCGCCCGCGCTTGCCCCAGTTCTCCGATTGCGACGGCGGCGGCTGGCTTACAGGCGGCTGACCTGCGGGCGGCCCACCTGACGGGGGTTGACCGCCGGGGGGATTATTGCCGCCCCGGGGCGGTCGAGGCGAATTATTGCCGCCGCTGCGCGGCGCATCGCCATAGCCGCCGCGCGGCCGGCGCGGCGGCTGGTAATAGCCGCCTGGCGGACGGTAGCCCGGCGGTTGATAGCCCGGCGGATGCGCGCGCTGCCGCCGGTATCCGTAGCGGTCGAAATAACTATAGTCGTAGTAGAAGCCGTAGTTCGGATACCATGACCCATAACGCCCATAATAGGGCGATCCGTACCCGTAACTTCCGTACCCGTAATATTGATTCTGGTACGCGTCGGCCGCCTGATCGAAACACCGGTCCGCCGCCCCGTCGCAATGCGACTGGCACTGCACATATCCACGCTCGTCGGGGATATCTTCGCATATTCGATAGCAGCGGTCGGCTTCCGCCTCGCAGGCGTTGAAAGCCGACTCATAAGGCGTCGTTACGCAGGAGGAGAGGAAGAGGGCGCCGATTGACAACCCTGCGATCCCCAAAAGCTTTTGCATGAAGGCCTCGATGCCCAAACCCGCGCGCCGGCCGATAATTGCGCCCCGAACCCCACATGGCCGACAAAGGCAATTCAACCATGAATCGGCGCGGAATTGCGGCGGAATCCAGACCCCGGCGCCCTGATCTGCCGCAAATGACAGAAAAAGCGCCGCCAATGGGCGGCGCTTCATGGTGGACCTGCACGGAACGAAAAAGGCCTAGTCGCCCTTCGGCTCCAACACCTTGCGGCCTTTATAGCGGCCGGATTTAAGATCGACGTGGTGCGGACGGCGAAGCTCGCCCGACTCCTTGTCCTCCACATAAGTCGGCGCCGAAAGGCGATCGTGAGCGCGGCGCATGCCGCGGCGTGAAGGGGAGGTTTTTCGCTTCGGAACAGCCATGGACGCCTCTGAAATCTGGAAAAAGGCGGCCGGGCCGCCCTTTTTGAAGAGCCGGGTCGATAGCGGAAGGCGCCGCGGCGCGCAAGGCGCCCCAAAGGCAATGCCAAAAAACAGCGTTTCCGGCCTGTTAAGCGCTGCCGGCGAATTGACCCCGGCGGGTTCAAGGCCCCGAAAGCGCCTTCCTGTACGGTCCGTAAGGTTCGGGGCCGGTGGAGTGTTTCAGGTGCGTTTAAGAGTGCTTTCGGGGCTGGCGATCGCCGTCGTCCTGCTTTGCCCGTCTGCCGGCCGAGCAGAGCCGTTTTCGTCCTATTGGGCGACCCTTGGCGCACCCGAACAGGATTTCGTCGATCAGCTCGCCGCTGGCCTTTACAGCGAGGAACGCGGCCGGCGCCTTGTGGATTATGACCGGCTCAACAGCGCCTCCAAGCAGCGCTACCGCGCCCGCGCGGTCGAAGCACTCGGCGTCGAAAACCGCCCGGCAAGAGTGCGGAAGAAGGCAAAGGAGTTGTAGGGGGAGCTTCCCCGCCCGGAGCGCCGCATCTTTCGTGACGCGCGCGAAGTTGCGCGCTCCTCAGGATGAAGAAACTTGGCTCGAGAACAGAATTCTTCACCCTGAGGAGCGGCCTTCTTCAGGCCGCGTCACGAAGGATGAGTCACGAGAGCCTACTTCCTGTTCGTCTTCCCCGGCAGGATTCCCATGTATTTGCAGATGATCGACAACATCACCTCATCGGCGCCGCCGCCGATAGAGGCGAGGCGCCCATCGCGATAGGCGCGGCTGATCGGGCTTTCCTCCATGAAGCCCATGCCGCCCCAATATTGCAGGCAGGAATCATTCAGTTCCCGAAGGAGACGGCCGGCCTTCAGCTTCGCCATCGAGGCGAGCATGGTCGCGTCCTCGCCATTCAGCATCTTCTCGACCGCATCCCATGTCATCGAACGCAGCGCCTGCACTTCGGTGCGCAATTCCGCCATGCGGAAATGGACGACCTGATTGTCGAGGATCGACTGGCCGAAGGCCTTCCGCTGGCGCGCATAGTCGATCGTCGCGTCGATCGTCTTGTCCATGGCGACAAGGCCGGAAAGCGCGCCCCAGAGCCGTTCCTCCTGAAATTGCAGCATCTGGTACATGAAGCCCGCGCCCTCCTCGCCGATCCGGTAGCGCTGGGGCACGCGCACATCCTCGAAGTAGAACTGCGCGGTATCAGACGAGCGCATGCCGAGCTTTCTGAGCTTGCGCGCGATTTCGATCCCCTTGCGGCGCTTTCCCTTGTCGTCGCGCAAGGGGAGCGCGATCAGCGTCTTGTTACGGTGCGCCTGATCGTCCGAAGTGTTGGCGAGAAGGCACATCCAGTCGGCTTGTACGCCGTTGGTCGTCCACATCTTGCCGCCGTTGATGACGTAGTCCTCGCCATCCTTCCTGGCGGTCGTCTTGATCGAAGCGACGTCGGAGCCCGACCCGACTTCGGAGACGCCGAGGCAGGCGACACGGTCGCCGCTGATCGACGGCCTCAGGAAATCTTCCTTTGCAGCGTCCGAGCCGAACCGCGCGAGCGCCGGCGTCGCCATGTCGGTCTGGACGCCGATCGCCATCGGCACAGATCCGCAATTGATGTGACCGAGCGTCTCCGCAACGACCGCGCCATAGGACCAGTCAAGGCCCATACCGCCATATTCAACGGGCTTGTTGACGCCGAGCAGGCCGAGGTTTCCAAGCCCCTTGAAGACCTCATGCGCGGGAAAGATCTCCGCTTCCTCCCATTCATCGACATGCGGATTGATTTCGGCATCGATGAACTTCTTGAGAGTTGCACGCAGTTGTTCATGTTCGGCGGTCAACTGCATGAAGCAGCTCCTTTACTGACCGGTGTCGTTGACAGCGGGCGGCGCCCGCGCTTTCGATGGGGCGTATGGCTCACATCGAAGGCGGTCAAGCGGCGGATGCAGCGGGACCGGGCGCGGCGATCGACGTATACTCCCGGCAGCGCGAAAAGAGCGAAGCGATGCGCCTGCGCGTCTGCGAGGCCGCCGTCAGCCAGCTTGCGCGGGAGGGCTTTCACGGCACGTCGATCTTCAAGGTCGCGCGCCGCGGCGGGGTCAGCCAGGGCGCCCTGCAACACCATTATCCGACAAAGGACGATCTTATCGTCGCGCTGACGGAATACCTTCTCGTCAGGTCTATACGCTGGTTCGGTCGCGCCCGGGCGGAACTCGCGGTGTCGCCCGACGCCTTTGCGGAGATCGTGCGGCGATCTTGGCGTGAGCAGTTCAAAAGCGAAGATTTCGCCGCGCTTTTGGAAATCCTGACGGCAGCGCGCACCGATCCGGCGTTGAAGCGCCGCATTACGCCCGCGCTCCATCGCTGGCGCGACGGCATCGACCGGGAGCTTGCGGAACTCTTGCCGGTCACCGCGCGCAGCGCGGCGGAGCTTGACGCGATCTTGTCGATTTCGCGGGCGATGATGACCGGGCTCTTGATCCACGACGACCTTATCAAGGATGACGCGCATATCGAATCCGTCATCAATTACTGGATCGGACTGGCGCATCGATGAAGATACCAGACCTCAACGCCGTCGGGCGCGGCTTTCTACCGGGACTTCTCGGCATCGATTTCACAGGCGCCGGAGAAGGCTGGGTGGAAGCGGAACTCGCGATCCGCGCCGAACTGATGGCGCCGAACGGGTTCTTGCACGCGGGAACCGTCATCACGCTCGCCGACACCTGCTGCGGCTATGGCTGCGTACGCGCCCTGCCCCAGGGCGCGACCGGCTTTACGACGGTCGAATTGAAGGCGAATTTTCTGGGAACCGCTCGCGAGGGCGTCATCGCTGCGCGCGCTGACGCGGTCCATTTCGGCCGCACGACGCAGCTCTGGGACGCCAAGGTGACGGACGCGGCGACGGGAAAGACGCTGGCGCTGTTCCGCTGCACGCAAATGGTGCTTTGGCCGAGGGCATGAGTGAGACGCCTGTTGCAGGCGGGCCGCACATACGCCTGCGCGCTGGCCTTTCCGGTGCGGAGCTTCTCCGCGTACGCGCGCCCCTCGCGCAAATGTGTGTGCGCTGTTAAGCTTTCGCCCAGTTTGCCCGCATAGTCATTCTTGATGCCGCGTTTGCGCCCTCTTCTTGTCGCCCTTTCCCTTGGCGCTTGCGCGACCGCGCCTCCGTACGCGCCAGGGGAGCCGTGGTCTGTTGCGGCGCTGGAGCTCTGCCCTGGCGTTCATGTCTCCAACGCGCCGGCGGCGACTGATTATCGCGGCGTCATCGCTTACGCGCCTTTCGCCGCCATTCGCGGAATATCCGTGGCGCGCGCGCCCGTTGCAAGCTGCATTTCGTCCGCCTACGGCCCAAGGGCGACGTCGCGCCGCGTCGCCTTTCACAGCGGCCTTGATCTTTACACCGGCGCGCCGCGCGACGTGGTCGCCGGGGCCGGCGGCAAGATCGCCTTCGCCGGCGACCAGCGCGGCTACGGCCTCACCCTGATGATCGACCATGGACGCGGCGTCGCGACCCGGTACGCGCATTTGAGCGATCTTGCGCCCGGTGTCCGCAAGGGCGCAACCGTTGCGGCCGGAGCCGTCATCGCCCGCACGGGCCGTTCCGGCAATGCGACCGCCGTGCATCTCCATTACGAGATCTTGATCGATGGACGCGCCGTCGATCCCTTGAAAACCGGCGATTAGCTTCTCGCCGCGAACATGCTAGGGCTCGCGCCGCCGCCTTTAATGTGAGCCAAGTTGGCGAAACCCAAGCGCCCGCCGCAATTTCCGACCAGGGGCGAAATCGCCAAATTCATCGCGGGCGCCGAGGGCGAAACCTCGCGGCGCGAGATCGCACGCGCCTTCAACGTCAAGGGAGAGGACCGCGCGCGGCTGCGCTCCCTGATCAAGGAAATGCAGGCCGACGGCGCGGTCCGCCGCGCGGGGCCGAAGAAAATCGCCAGCGCCGACGCGCTGCCGCCAGTACTCGCGGTCGATATCATGTCGGTCGATGATGACGGCGACATGCTGTGTCTGCCCTCGTCATGGGAGGGCGAGACCGAGCCGCCGATCATCCGCCTGTCGCGCAAAGCCGCCAGCGAAATAAAGCCGCCGCCCGGCGTCGGCGACCGTCTGCTCGCGCGCCTCAGCCCCGCGGGCGATGACGGCTATGACGCGCGCATCATCCGGCCCCTCGGCCGCGGCGCCCATAAATTCCTCGCCGTGTTCCGCAAGACGAAGGGCGGCGGCGTCGCGGAACCCGTTGAACGCCGCGCGCGCAACAAGTTTTCGATCGACAGCGCCAACGCGCGTGACGCCAGGGACGGGGATCTCGTCTGGGTCGAGGCGCAACCGCAGCGCGGCGGAGGATTGGCGCGCGCGCGCGTTCGCGAGATCGCCGGGCATGTTGATGATCGCGCCGCCTACTCGCTGATCGCGCTTGCGGCGCATGAAGCGCCCGTCGAAATTCCGCGCGAAGTTGTCGAGGAAGCCGCACGCGTGAAGCCGCCGACGCTTGATGGGCGCATCGATCTTCGCGCCGCGCCGCTCCTCACTATCGACCCTGAGGACGCCAAGGATCATGACGACGCCGTCTGGGCCGTGCGCGACGACGACCCGAAGAATGAAGGCGGGTTCAAGGTCGTTGTCGCCATCGCCGACGTGAGCTGGTTTGTACGCCCTGGCTCGAAGCTTGACCGCGAGGCGCAACGGCGCGGCAATTCAATCTATCTCCCTGACCGCGTCGTGCCGATGCTGCCCGAGCGTTTGTCGAACGATCTTTGCTCGTTGAAGCCCGATGTCGATCGTCCGGCGATCGCCGTCGAAATGACCATCGACGCCAGCGGCGTCAAACGCCGCCACCGCTTCATGCGCATCATGATGAGGAGCCATGCAAAGCTCTCTTACGGCGACGCGCAGAAGCTGATCGGCGACCGCAAGGCGGCGGGCCTTATCGCGGAGACGGTGCATGCGCTGCACGATGCGTTCGAGACGCGCTGGAAAGAACGTGCGAAACGCGCGCCGCTCGATCTCGATCTTCCCGAGCGCAAAATCATCCTCAATGAAGACGGCGCGGTCGCGCGCATCATCCGGCGTGAGCGGTTCGACGCCCACCGCCTGATCGAGGAGTTCATGATCCTTGCAAATGTCGCCGCCGCGGAAACGCTGGAACAAAAGCGTACGCCGCAAATCTACCGGGTGCACGACGCGCCGGACCCGGAGAAATTGAACAGCGTACGCGATTATCTCGATGATCTCGGCTATTCGCTCGTCAAGGGGGCGCCGCGTCCGTCGAATTTCAACCAGCTCCTGAGAATCGCCGCTGAACGCGGCCAGCAGGAGATGATTTCGGACGTCGTGCTTCGCGCGCAGCGGCAGGCCGTGTATTCAACCGAGAATCTCGGCCATTTCGGCCTCGCGCTGCCGCGCTATTCGCATTTCACCTCGCCGATCCGGCGCTATGCGGACCTCACCATTCACCGCGCGCTCGTTAGGGCGTGCGGCCTCGGCGAGGGCGGGCAAACGGACGAGGACTCTGCACGGCTTTCGCGGACGGCGGGGCTCATCTCCGACACGGAGCGGCGCGCGGTCGCGATCGAGCGTGAAGCCGCCGACCGCTATCTCGCCGCTTATCTTGAAGCCCATGTCGGCGAAGAATTCTCCGGTCGCATTCGGGGGGTTACGCGCTTCGGGCTGTTCGTGATGCTCGATGAGACGGGCGCTGACGGCTTCGTGCCGGCGCGCGCGCTTGGCGATGATCGCTTCGATTTTATCGAACAGCGCCATGCGCTTGTCGGCGCCCGCACCGGCGCCTATTTCCGGCTTGGCGAAGCGGTGAAAGTGAAGATCGTCGAGGCTGCGCCCTTGCGCGGCGGGCTCGTCTTCGAAATGCTGTCGGAGCCGAGGGAAGACCCCGATTTCAGGCCGCGCCCGCGCCGCGAGCAAGGTTATAAGCCGCGCGCAAAATCAAAGGCGAAGAAACGCCGATGACCGCTGAATTGCTGACCGTCCGAGATTTCCTGCGCTACGCGCTCACCCGCTTCATGCGCGCGGGGCTCTATTTCGGGCACGGCGCCGGTACGGCGCTTGACGAGGCGGCGTTCATCATCCTCGAAGCGCTGTCTCTCCCCATCGACGACATCAACCCCTGGCTCGACGCGCGCCTCACGGCGGCGGAAAGGACTCGCCTTGCAGAAATGATCGACGCGCGCGTCTCGACGCGAAGGCCCGCCGCCTATCTGCTCAACAAGGCCTATGTGCAAGGCGTGCCGTTTTATGTCGACGAACGCGTGATCGTGCCGCGATCCTATATCGGCGAAATACTGGCGGGGGAGCCGGCGTTCCTTCCAGCGCCGACGGACGTGCGCTCGATCCTCGACCTTTGCACCGGTTCGGGATGCCTCGCGATCCTTGCGGCTTTCGCTTTTCCCGAAGCTGACATTCACGCCGTCGATCTTTCGGCGGACGCGCTCGCCGTCGCGCGCCGCAATGTTGCAGATCACGGGCTTGAAACGCGCGTCACGCTCTATGAGGGCGACCTCTTCGCGCCGCTCGGACCCGCCCGCTTCGACCTCATCCTCACCAATCCGCCTTATGTTGACGCCGGGGCGATGGCGGCGCTGCCGCCGGAGTTTCGCGCCGAGCCCGCGCTCGCGCTCGCCGGGGGCGCGGACGGCCTCGACATCGTGCGCCGCATCCTCGCCGAGGCGCCGGCGCGCCTCAACCCCGGCGGGGGACTGTTGTGCGAATTCGGAACAGGGCGTGGGATTCTCGAGGCGGAATACCCGCATCTCGATTTCCTTTGGCCGACGAGCGAGGAAGGCGATGGCGAGGTGTTCTGGCTGACTAAGGAGGGGTTTGGCAGACCTTGAACGCTTCAATACTTGCGCGAGCCGTCACACAGACGTGAATTTCAATAGAAAATTAACTTGGTGATTTCGTGGCTTCGAACGCTCTCCTCATTGTCTTACTCGTTGCGCAGTCGTCAGTTACAGCTAGCACGCGTCCGATGACTGCTGAGGAGAAAACGGCAATTACCGAGGTGCGAGACAATTTCATAATTGCGCTCAATGAGAGAAATGGTGATGGGATCGCGCGCGTTATACCTCCGCGAATCATCAGCCATCTCGCCAACGGCGTGGGTATCTCGATTGAAAAATTTCGCCCGCAAATGGGATCGGCAATTTCTTCTGCTTTCGGCGACATTACACTTTTGAAAGTGAGGATTGACGTTGAAGGGATGCCCTTAACGGACAAATGCGACCCGAATAACGAGTGCTTAACGTGGGGATTTGCACAAACGTCAATGACGTTCTCGACAAAGGACGCGTCGATCCCGATTGAAACTTCAACACTAGTGCTGAGGGATCAGGGGGCTTGGTACCTTGTTCGAGCAAATGATGCGAAGCAGGTGCTCCTGCTACGTAGCGTATATCCTGTTTTCGAAGATCTGACTTTTCCCGGAACAGTGATGCCAGCGAAATCCAATTAGGAGATTGGCTGACCCTAACCCTACCCTCGCTCCCGGAGCAGGCGCCCCTTCTGACGCTGCCAGTCGCGTTCCTTCTCCGTGTCGCGCTTGTCGGGCGCCTTCTTGCCGAGCGCCAGCCCCAGCTCCAGCTTCGCGATGCCGCGCGCGTTGAAATAGATTTTCAAGGGCGCGAGCGTGTAGCCCTTGCGTTCGACCGCTTGTGCAAGACGCGCAATCTCCTTCGCGTGCAGCAGCAGTTTGCGCGGGCGTTTCGGCTCGTGGTTTTCGCGATTGCCAGCGGAATATTCCGGGATGTTGGCGTTGATGAGCCAGATGCCGTCCTTTTCCGGCGCGGCGTAGGATTCCTTGATCGTCGCGCGACCCTCGCGCAGGGCCTTGACCTCCGTGCCGGTCAGCATGAGGCCCGCCTCCACCGTGTCCTCGATATAGTAATCGAAGCGCGCGCGGCGGTTCTCCGCGACGATCTTGCCGGAAAACTCCTTTTTCGGCGCCATCAGCCGATCAGTCCCATCCGCTCCAGCACGGCGCGAATTCGCGCCTTCGTCTCGGGCCGCGGCGGCACCAGGGGCAGGCGCACCTCCTCCGAGCAAAGACCCATCAGCGACAGCGCGTATTTCGCCGGCGCTGGATTCGTTTCGGCGAACAGCACCTCGTGCAGGGGTACGAGCCTGTCCTGAATCGCAACAGCACTCGCGAGGTCTCCGGCGAGCGAGGCTTCCTGCAGCGCCGCACAAAGGTCCGGCGCGACGTTCGCCGTGACGCTGATGCAGCCCCGCCCGCCCATGGCGTTAAAGCCGACCGCCGTCATGTCCTCGCCCGAGAGCTGAAGAAAGTCAGGGCCGCAGAAATGGCGTTGAAGCGCGACACGCGCCAGGTCGCCGGTCGCGTCCTTGACGCCGATAATGCGCGGCAGCTTCGAGAGCGCCGCAAGCGTCTCAACCGAGAGGTCGACAACCGTGCGCGCCGGAACATTGTAAAGAATGATCGGCAGACGCGTCGCGTCATGGAGCGCGGTGAAATGCGCGATCAGTCCTTCTTGCGTCGGTTTGTTGTAATAGCCGCAAAGTGCGAGGATTGCGTCCGCGCCGGCCTTCTCCGCATAGCGGGCGAGTTCGATCGCGCGCGCGGTTTCGTTGGAGCCAGCGCCGGCGATGACGGGGACGCGGCCAGCCGCCGCCTCGACCGCGAGATCGACGCACAGGAAATGATCGTCATGGGTCAGCGTCGCCGATTCGCCGGTCGACCCCGCGGGCACAACGCCTTGCGTCCCCGCCCTGATCTGCCGGTCGACGAGGCGCCGGTATGCCTCGCGGTCGATCGCGCCGTTCCTAAAAGGTGTCATCAACGCAGTCGTTGATCCTTCAAACGGCTTCATTGGCGAATTCATTGGCTTTTGCGGGGTTCATGGTAGGCGCCCCGGATACAGCCTGGCGGAAAAACGGGCAAGTTTCAGGAGTTTCCGGGACGAAGCGATGCAAGATGGGGTGAAATCGTCGCCGGATCGCGTAATCTTTGCAATGCCCCGATCAAGGCTGGCGGCGGTTTGGTGTCGGAGGGGATTGGCGTTGCCTCAGGGATTGTCCGGATTTTGGTGGGGCGCGGCGCTTGCCCTTGCGCTCGCCGCCGCCAGCGCGACGCCTGCGCCCGCGCAGGCCGCCGTTTACTTAAGCGAAGGCGACCTTGCCTTGCTCAACGCTGTCAAGACGGCTGTCGCAAAACGGGACTTCGCCGGCGCGCTCCGCCTCTCCCGCCAGATCTCGGATCCGAGCGCCCGTACGCTCGGCGAATGGTATTACTTCGACGCTGAAGACCCGTTGATCAGCATCGAAGCCGCTGACGCGTTTCTCGACGCCTATCCTGAATGGCCCTCGACGGCCAAAATCCAGAACCATGCCGAAAAGCGCATGACCTCGACCCTGCCAGCGGCGCAAGTCATGGCGTTCTTTGAATCGCGCGATCCCCTGACCGGCGAGGGCAAACTGCAACTCGCCCGCGCGCAATTCGCGAATGGCGAGGCGGATGCAGCGGTCCTTCACATCAAGGACGCCTGGCGGAAAAACAACTTCACGCTCGGCGACGAACAGCGCCTGATCGCGAATTATGGCGGACGCCTCAACCAGGACGACCACATCGCGCGCGTTGACCGGCTCCTCTTCGCGCGTGAAGTCGCGACGGCGAAACGATCGATCACATTTCTCGCGGGCGCTGAACGCCGCCGCGCGAACGTCCGCGCCGACTTGCTGCTCGGGGGCGCCAAAGCGGGCGACGCCTATAACGCGCTGGAGCCAAACGACCGCGGCGAGGCCGGAGTGACGCTCGCCGCCATCCGCTATTTTCGCCGCCGCCAAGAAGAGCCGCGCGCCATCGCCATCGCCCGCAATGCGCCCACGGACCCGACGTTCCTGCGTCAGCCGACGCGCTGGTGGGAAGAGCAGCAGCTTTTGATGCGCTGGGCGCTGAAAAACCGGCTTTACGCCGACGCTTACTCGATGGCCTCCCATCACGGGCTCGAACCCGGTTCGGGCGAATTCGCGGAAGCTGAGTTCAATTCCGGTTGGATCGCTCTAAGGTTCCTGAAAGACGCCACTCGCGCGGAAAAACATTTCGCCGCGCTCGCGGGAAGCGTCTCGGCGCCGATATCGGTGTCGCGGAGCTGGTACTGGCTCGCCCGCGCGGCGGAGGCGAAGGGCGACGAAGCCTTGTCGCGCGAACGCTATGCTAGGGCGGCGGAGCACATTTATACCTTCTACGGCCAGCTTGCCGCCGAGAAAATCGGCGGCGACGCGCTGACCATCGCCTTCGAAGCCGGGGCGCCGTCGACGCCCGAAGACAAAGCGAAGTTCGGCTCCCGCCCGGCCGTCGCCGCGCTCCGTATGCTGACGGAGGTAGGGGACGACCGCGCGTTCCTCATCTTCGCCTATCACATTGACGACAAGCTGGAGACGCCGGGCGAGTTCCGTGAGCTTTTCGACCTCGCTATGGCCGCCGGCGCGCCGCATGTGGCGGTGAGGGCCGGAAAGGTGGCGGCGCGCGCCGGCGCGTTCTCGGCCGACATCGCCTATCCGACGATCACCGTGCCGAAGCAGGCCGCGCAGTATGTTCCGGCCGAAATCATCCTCGGCCTCTCCCGTCAGGAGAGCGAGTTCAACCCGCGCGCCTATTCGCGCGCCGGCGCGCGCGGCCTGATGCAGCTCATCCCGGCGACGGCGCAGATCACCGCGAAGAAGGAGGGACTTCCCTATCGGCGCGACGCGCTGCTCTCCGATCCGCATTACAATTTGACGATCGGCTCAGCGCATCTGTCGCACCTCGTCAGCAAATATTCCGGGTCCTGGGTCATGACCTTCGCGGCCTACAACGCCGGAGCGAACCGCGTGACGCAGTGGGTCGAGGCCTATGGCGACCCGCGCAGCGAGAGCGTCGACCCGCTCGACTGGATCGAGCAGATCCCCTTCGAGGAGACGCGCAACTATGTTCAGCGCGTCCTTGAAAACAGTCAGATTTATCGCAGCCGCCTGGCCAAGGCGCCGATCGCCGGCGCGCTCGCCATGGATATCGAGCGCGGCGCAGCGCGCGGGCGCATCGGCGCGATCCCAGCGCTGGCGGCGCCCGGCGTCATCCCGGACGTGCAGCCGCGCATCGCCAAGCTCGCCGAGAGTTTCCTGATCCCATTGACAGCCGTCGCCGAAGCCGCGCCGCATGTCGGCCTCAAGCCGCAACCTGCGAGCGCGCGCGGCGCTGAGGGCGCTGATACGGCACGGAAAACCGAAACGCGCGGCCGGCGCCAGAGCTTCCGCCAGAAGAAGCTGTCGGCGCCCCCCGAAGGCGAACACGAAGCGGGGAAGCCTGGCGATGAACAGCGCGCGATGCGGCAAGCCGCCCCGAAGGAATCGCTTCAGACGGATAACGCAGCGGCTGCGCCAGCGCCGGGACCGGCGCAGCCTGCCGGCGCGCCGCTGACGATGGCGCCGGTCGACGGAGCAGCCTCGTCCGCCGGCGCCGAAGGTGCTTACGCCGCCGAGGGGCTGCCCGCTTCCCCGGCGCAGACGGCGGACGAGGCGTGCGGCGGCTACACGGATTTCATCGCGCGAACCGCCAGGGAAGAAGCCTCGGCGGCCGACCTTAACGCCGGCGCGCTCGCCGAGCTCCAGGGCGGCGGGGACTCCTGCCCGTCCGCCTCCCCGGCGCCCGAAGACCAGCAGCGCTGAAGCGAAAACTTTCCCGGCGCACGCCCCAAAGCCTTGCGCTAAAGGTCCGATGCGGACATGGTCCCGCGCGACCGGAGAGGTGGCCGAGCTGGTCGAAGGCGCGCCCCTGCTAAGGGCGTATACCCGTTAAACGGTATCGAGGGTTCGAATCCCTTCCTCTCCGCCA
>DNZB01000005.1 GCA_003506635.1 Parvularcula sp. | reverse complement strand
TGCGAGCGGCTTCCTCTGAACGCGCCGTCAGCATGATGATCGGGACATTGCGCGTATCGGGCGCATGGCTAAGGCGCCGGCAGACTTCGATGCCGGAGATCTTCGGCAGCATCCAGTCAAGGATCACGATGTCGGGGTGAAACTCGCCGACCTTCAAGAGCGCGTCCTCGCCGTCCTTCGCGATGCGCGTGTCGCAGTCTTCCTTGGCGAGGTTATAGTCGAGCAGCGTCGCGATCGCTTCCTCGTCCTCGACGATCAGAACTTTCGTTCGCGCCATCGGCCCCTGCGCCTTCAGCTTCGATCGGGTTTCGGCGGCGCGCCTGGATCGTCGCCCTTCGGGCGCTCCTCCGCGAAATGCGCGCCGGTTTCGACGAAGTGGATCGCCTCGGCGATATTGGTCGCGTGATCGCCGATGCGTTCGAAATTCTTGACGATGAAAAGCAGGTGGACGCCGGGATTGACCGCGCCGCGCGCGCCCGACATCGCCGCGACAACCTCGCCGTAGAGCGAATTGTACAGCTCATCGAGGTCGTTGTCCCCGCGCCAGACGGCTTGCGCGGCGTCGAGATTGCCCGACTGGAGCGCGTTCAGGATGTCTGAAAGCTGGCGCAGGCTCGCCCGGCCCATGCGCACGACGCCCGCGACGGCCGACGGCGCGGGCGCTTCGAGCGCGACGGCGATCGTCCGTTTGGCGACGTTCTTGGCGAGATCGCCGACACGCTCAAGATCGGCGGAGAGTTTCAAAAGGCTCGCGGCTTCGCGAAATTGCCGGTCGGTGAGGGCGCCCGCGCGCAAAATCGCGAGGGCGCGTTCATCGACCCGGCGATGGCAGGCGTCGACCTTGAGGTCCGATCTGACGACCCGCTCGGCGAGCGCGACATCGCGGCGTTCGAGCGCCGAAATCGCTTCGCTGAGCTGCGTTTCGACCAGCGCGGCCATCTGCGCGAATTCGCCCAGAAGCGCACGCAAGCCGGCGCCGGGCGAAGTCGTCACGATCGAGGCCATGGTCATCAATCCGCCATCCTGCGCCGCAAGGCGCGGCTTCCTTGCGCAGGAATATGTGACAGATTCTTGTCTGTTTAGGAAATCGCCGCGCTCCGCCCCGGCGCCGGCAGATAGCAGGTGAAGGCGGTTCCCCCCGCCATCCGGCTTTCAACCTGCAGGCCGCCGCGATGGCGGTTCATGATATGCTTGACGATCGCAAGGCCAAGCCCCGTCCCGCCGGTCTTTTTGCTGCGCTCGATGCTGACGCGGTAAAAGCGCTCGGTAAGGCGCGGCAGGTCCGCCCGTTCGATGCCGGGGCCGAAATCGCGCACCTGCATGAACACGATTTCCTCGACCGCAACGCCGAGGCGCGCGGCGATCTGCTGGGCCCCGTCGCCGGCGCGGTGCGCGACATCCCCGCCCTCGCTTATCGAGGGGGCGGCCCCACGCCCGACCTTCACCTTGATCATCGCCGGTTCGCCGCCGTATTTCAGCGCGTTGTCGATCAGGTTCTGCACCGCCTGAAACAGCTCGTCATGCTCGCCGACGACCGGCAACGGACCGGCGGCCAGATTCTCGAAATCAACGATCGCTTTCGAGCGGTCGAGCACGGGACGCAGGCTGTCGATCACATCTTCGGCGACGGCGGCGGCGTCGATGGTGTCGCGCGGCGGCACATGCTCGTGCAGTTCGATCCGCGACAACGACATCAGGTCTGAGACGAGCCGCTGCATCCGCTCGGCTTGCGCCTGCATGATGCCGAGAAAGCGGTCGCGCGCTTCAGGATCGTCTTTGGCGTGGCCTTTCAGCGTCTCGATGAAGCCGAGCAGCGAAGCGAGCGGCGTGCGCAATTCGTGGCTCGCCGAGGCGATGAAATCCGCGCGCATCTGTTCGACGCGCCGTTCGCTCGTAAGGTCGCGGACATAGACGAGCACCCGGTCGACGGGCCGGGCGTCGCCGACCGGCGCGACGAAAGCGCGGCAGTGACGCTCGACGGCGCCCGTCGTCGTGAACTCGACCGCGCGCGGGCCCTCGCCGGCCGAAACCGCTTCAGCCGCCTCAAAGACGTTCGGCGCGCGCAAGGCCGCCGCGAAATGGCGCCCTTCGAGCGCCTTGGCGCCGATAAACTCCTCCGCCGCCGGATTGGCGTGCTCTATGATCCCGCCGGCGTCGAGAATGAACAGCGGCTCCGGCAGCGCCTGCGCGACGCCGCGCGCCAGCCGCAGCGTCGAAAGCTCCGTCTCTTTCGCGCTGATCTCGTTTTGCACGACGCGCTCGACCGGGCGCGCCCATTCGCGCCCCGACGACATCCAGTAGCGGACGCCGAGCGCGGCGAGGAACGCCGTCCACGCCGCGACCGGCAGCCAGAGATTGCCGGCGGCGCCCGCCACGATAATCATCACCGCGATGCCGGCGGCGATCGCCGACGACCACAGGAAGTCTCGCGCCCGCACGTCAGCGGCGGCGCGGCGGATCAGCGCGGCGAGATTATCGTCGTCCGGGTCCGCCATCGGGCCTAGCGCGCTTTCTCGGCTGCGATCCAGCGATCGATGGCGCCGTCAAGCGCCGACAGCGGGATCGCGCCGTTCGCAAGCGCCGCATCATGGAAGCGCCGGAGGTCGAATTTCGGCCCGAGCGCCCTCACCGCCCTCTCGCGCAGCTCCTTGAACTTCAATTGCCCGATCTTGTAGGCGAGCGCCTGACCGGGATTGGCGATGTAGCGGTCGACTTCCGCCGTGATGTTGTGCTCGGAGAGCGCGGTGTTCTCCTTCATGTAGTCGATCGCCTGCTGGCGCGACCAGCCCTTGGCGTGGACGCCGGTGTCGACGACGAGCCGGCAGGCGCGCCACATCTCATAGGAAAGCCGGCCGAAATTCGAGTAGGGGTCCTTATAGAACCCGACATCAAGGCCGAGGCTTTCGGCGTAAAGACCCCATCCTTCGATGAAGGCGGTGAAGCCGCCATATTTGCGGAATTCCGGAAGGTCGAGCTCTTGCGAAAGCGCGATCTGGAAATGATGTCCCGGCACGGCCTCGTGCAAGGTCAGCGCTTCGATCTCGTAAAGCGGGCGCGTGGCGAGTTTTGACGTGTTGACGCGGTAAACGCCGGCGCGCGTGCCGTCGCCGGCGGGCGGCTCGTAATAGGCGGTGGTCGTTCCTTCCGCCGTATCCGCCGGGATTTCCTTCAGCGTATAGGGCATGCGCGGCAGACGCCCGAACAGCTTCGGCAATTCGCCGTCGATCTTCTTGGCGACGAGCGAATTCTTCTCCATCAGCTCCAGCGGCGTCTTCGCGTAAAACTGCGGATCGGTGCGCAGGAATTCCTGGAACGCCTTGAAGCCGCCCTCGAATTTCGCGGCCCTGATCGTCGCGTCCATTTCCTTGCGGATGCGCGCGACCTCTTTCAGGCCGAGCGCGTGGATTTCATCCGCCGTCATCTGCGTTGTCGTGAACAGCCGCGCGCGGAAGTCGTAATAGGCGCGCCCGTCGGGCAGCGCCGAAGCGCCGACCTCCTGACGGCAGGCGGGGGCGTAAATCTCATCATAGAAATCGGCGAAGCGCGCGATAGCCGGGATCGCCTTTTCCGCGACGGCGCGTCTGGCCGCGGCTTCAAGGCGCTTCCAGTCCTTCGCTGAGATCGCGGCCGGCTTGGCGTCGAAGGGGCGCATCATCGCGCTATCGGCCGGATCATCGACGATGTGGTAACGGATCGTCTTCCCGTACCCCTCCATCGACGCGCAAGGCTGCACAAAGCCCGTCTCGACGCCTTTCGAAAGCCGCTCGATGACGCCGTCGACATAAGCGGGCGCGGCGGCGAGGCGCGCCGCATAGCTTTCATAGTCGGCGACGGTGAAGAAAGGCAGATCGTCGGGCAGTCCGGTGATGAAGGTGTGCGGCCCGGACCGGTTGCTGATCGCAAGGTATTTGCCGCCGAACTTCGACGCCTCGACGTCATTTTCAAGATCGAGTTTCAAGAGGTCGTAATTGACGCGGTCGCCAGGCGCGAGCGCGGCGGCGTCAAGCGCGTCAAGGCGGGCGAGAAACCTCTTCTCATCCTCGACCGCGGCCTCATAGGCGGCGAGCGTCGAATCCTGCAGGCGATCATCATAATCGCGCACGCCGAGCGAGGTTGCGAAAACCGGGCTATTTTCAAGCGTCCACGCCCAGTGATCCTTGATGACCGCCTGCAGCGTGTCCTGCGCGAAGGCCGGCGAAGCGAGGAACACGATCGCGGCGGCCAGGATCGGTCTTTTCACGGCGTTTCCCTTCATTTTTCCAGGCGCTCAGCCCACAGATCATATTCGTCGGCCCCCGAAACGCGGGCGCGCGTCATGTCGCCCGGCCTCAAGCAGGTCTCGCCCTCAAGGATGACGGCGCCGTCGATCTCGGGCGCGTCGGCGTAAGACCGCCCGATCGCGCCGTCGCCGTCGACCTCGTCGATCAGCACGTCGATCTCGCGCCCGATCCAGCCTTTGAGGAGGTCCGCGGAGATCGCCTGCTGGACGGTCATGAAGCGGTGATAGCGCTCCTGCTTGACGTCTTCCGGAACGGCGCCTGGCAGATCGTTCGCGCTCGCGCCCTTCACCGGCTCGAACTTGAAGCAGCCGACGCGATTGAGCCGCGCCTCTTTCAGCCAGTCGAGCAGGAATTCGAAATCCTCCTCGGTCTCGCCCGGGAAGCCGACGATGA
>DNZB01000036.1:6207-11532 GCA_003506635.1 Parvularcula sp. | reverse complement strand
CGCGGGCGCGGCGGCGGCGCGCGGCGGCTGGCTGCTCTTTCTTCATGCCGATACTGTTCTTGAAACGGGGTGGCAGGATGAGGCGGCGGCGTTCATCAAGGATGATGCCGGCCGCGCCGCGGTTTTCACGCTCGCCTTTGACGCGAAAGGCCTTGCGCCGGTCCTCGTCGCGGCCGGCGCAATGATCCGTACCGGGATTTTCCGGTCGCCCTATGGCGATCAGGGGCTCATGCTGCCGCGTAGGCTTTACGCCGAGGCCGGCGGCTTTCGCGAGATCCCGCTGATGGAGGATGTCGACTTCATCGACCGGCTGAACCGCAAGGGCGGCTTCAAGGTGCTGAAGGCGATCGCGACGACTTCCGCGCAGCGCTATCAGCGGGACGGCTATGCGCGGCGCGTTCTGTTGAATTCCCTCTGCCTTGCGATGTTCCGTCTCGGCGTCGCTCCGGAGAAAATCAGGTCGCTTTACCGATGACCCGAACGCTTGTCATCTTCGTCAAGGCGCCCGTCGCCGGCCGCGCGAAAACGCGGCTTGCTATTGGGGTGGGGTCGGGGCGCGCCGCCGCGATCTATCGCCGGCTCAGCGCTAACACGATCGCGCATGCGGCAGGCGGCGAATGGCGCACCGTGCTCGCCGTCGATCCGATTGCCGCGCTTTCGGGCTATGAGACCTTGTGGCCGCCGCGCTTGCCCCGGATCGCGCAAGGGCGCGGCGATCTCGGGCGCCGCATCCGTCGCGTGTTTGATCAAGTCGGCGCCGGCCCCGCCATCATCATCGGCTCGGACGCGCCCGATCTGCGCGCGCGCCACATCCGCGCCGCGTTCAAGGCGCTTGAGGGCGCGGACGCCGTCTTCGGCCCTGCGCCCGACGGCGGCTATTGGCTCATCGGCCTTGCGCGGCGGCGGGGGCGCGCGCCGGAATTCAAGGGCGTTCGCTGGTCAAGCGAACATGCGCTTGAAGACACGGCGAATTCGCTGCCGTCATCGTTTCGCGTTCGCCGCCTTGACATGCTTTGCGACATCGACACCTCCGCTGATCTTGAAAGCGCCGGCGCCGGCGCCTTGATGCGCGCGCGCGCGCGACCGAAGATCGTCTGACTGCGCGGCCCGATTGCGGCGGGGGGGCCGATCGCCTAAAACGCCGCCGCCGCGAGGCAAGGGCCGCGCCGGGCGGCGACATTGAGCCGGCGGCGGCAAAACAGGAAAGAAGCCATGGCGATCTTTACGCATGTTGTTCTTGGTACGAACGATCTTGATCGGTCGAAGAAATTTTACAATGCCGCGCTCGGCGCGCTGGGACTGAAGCCCATCGGCCCGCTTGGGGCTAACGGCTTCATGTGGGGCGACAAGGGGCCGGAATTCATCATCACCAAACCGGCGAACGGCCTGCCTTCGACCTACGCCAATGGCGGCACGCTCGGCTTTGCGGCGCCGAACCGCAAGGCGGTGCACGCCTTTCACGAAGCGGGTCTTGCAAACGGCGGGACCTGCGAGGGAAAGCCCGGTCCGCGCAGCTTCACGCCGACCGCCTATGCATCCTATCTCCGCGATCCCGACGGCAACAAGATCTGCACTTATTGCTTCGCGGCGGAATAGGGCGTCAGGCGGGCCGCGCTTTTCCGCCTGACGCTGCGCGTTTGATTGTAACTTCGCGCACGGAGGAAACAGCGCAGGTCCGCCGTTCCCCTCTCCCAGCGGGGGAGGGGAAGCGCCGCGCGCCGGACTGCGGAAGCCCTTCTCATCGCACGGGACCAATGCGCTTATTATCGTCAGTCTTCGTCGTCGTCCTTATCGCCGCCGCCGGCGTTTTTTTCTTCGTCGTCCCGGCGCGCGTCGACGCCGAAATGAACAAGATTGCGCCGCATGCGCCCTATGCGGTCAGCGACGAGGCCGCGGCGCTGCACAGGACGCTGCGCGTCGCCGACCTGCATAACGACGCTTTTCTGTGGGACCGCGACTTTCTGAGACGCAACGCGCGCGGCCACACGGACGCGCCGCGCCTCGCCGAAGGGCGTTTTCGCCTGCAAGTCCTGTCGTCGGTCACGAAGACGCCGCGAAATCTCAACTACGCCGCGAACGATTCAAACTCCGACAACATAACCCCGCTGGTCATCGCGCAGCGTTGGCCGGTCAGGACCTGGGGCAGCCTCGCCGAGCGTGCGCTTCATCACGCGGCGCTCGCCGACAGCGCGGCGAAGCGGTCGAAAGGCGGGCTAGCGGTCGTTCGCTCGAAGGCAGAACTCGCCGCCGCCCAAGACAGCGGCGCGATCGCCATCGTGCTTGCGACGGAAGGCGCGCATTCGCTTGAAGGCGACATCGCCAATCTCGACCGGCTTTACGACGCCGGTTTCCGGATGCTCGGCCTCCAGCATTTCTTCGACAACGAGCTCGGCGGCTCGCTGCACGGGATTTCCAATGGCGGCCTCACCGAATTCGGGCGCGCCGCCGTCGTCGCCGCTGAGGATAAGGGGATGATTATCGATGTCGCCCATTCGTCGGTAGCGACGGTGCGCGACGTGCTGGCGATCACCCGGGGTCCGCTCGTCGTTTCGCATACCGGCATGCGCGGCCATTGCGAAAATGACCGCAATTTCTCCGATGACCTGATGCGCGAGATTGCGGGCCGCGACGGTCTTGTCGGCATCGGCTTCTGGGACGGCGCGGTCTGCGAGGCGAGCGTTTCTTCGATTGCTGCGGCGATCGTTTATGCGATCCGGGCGCTCGGCGCGGACCATGTGGCGCTCGGCTCCGATTATGACGGGGCGACGACGGTTCCGTTCGGCGCGGACGAAATTGCGGCGCTGACCGATGCGTTGTTGAAGGCTGGCGTCAGCGAGGCGGATGTCCGCGCGGTCATGGGCGAAAACGCCATCCGCTTCTTTGGGGCGAATTTGCCAGACTAGCGCGCTTGCAAAATATTGCAAAAACTCCAGTCTCGTGAAATAAAGTTGCGGTCACTGGATCGCCGCCATGGTTCGCAATCGCACCCGCCTTCAAGATCTCGCCAAGCTCGCGGGCGTTTCGACGGCGACGATCAGTCGGGCGTTGAACGACAACCCGAATGTCAATCAGGAGACCAAGCGGCGCATCTGGCGCCTCGCGCAAGAGCAGAATTATTCCTTCCGCCCGTCGATGCCCGCGATTCTGTCGGGCGCGGGGTCAAAGATCGTCATCGTCATCCCGATGCAGACAGGGCGCGACGCCAAGACCTCCGATCCCTTTTATCTCGAACTCATCGGCGGCGTCGCGGAGGCTGCGCGCGAGATCAAATGCGATATCGCGATCTCCCACCTTGCGCCGCAGAATTACGAGGATCTAACCGGACTTGTCGGCACCAATCGCGCTGACGGCATCATCTTCCTCGGCCAAAGCTTCCTGCATGACCGTTTCAATCGCCTCGCGGAGGATGAGGGGCGATTCGTCGTCTGGGGCGCGGAACTGCCCGGGCAGAAATATTGCTCGGTCGGCAGCGACAATATCCGCGGCGGCGCTAAGGCGACCAGCCACCTCATCCGTCTCGGCAGGAAGCGGATCGCCTTTCTTGGCGATCAGGAAGGTCCCGAAATTTATCAGCGCTTTCAGGGCTATTCGCAGGCGCTTGAAGCCGCGAAGATCCCGTTCGACGAGGCGCTTGTGTCGCCGGCGCATTTCGAACTCGAATCAGCGGAGGCCGCGGTCGACGCCATGCTCGCGCGCGGGATCGATGTCGACGGAATTTTCGCGGCAAGCGATCTCATCGCTGTCGGCGCCATCCGTGCGATCAAGCGCTCGGGCCGGCGCGTGCCGCAGGACGTCTCGGTCGTCGGGTATGACAACATCAAGCTTGCGCGTTACAATTCCCCGCCCCTTACGACGATCTCGCAGGACATGGCGAAAGCCGGGCGGCTGATGGTGTCGAAACTCCTTAACGCCTCGGATGTTGCGGCGATTCACTCAGAGCGCCTGCCGACGGAATTGATCGTGCGGGAGAGCTGCGGGCTTTAATTCCACGCGCCAGCGCTTCCCAAATGGGACGTGGTAAGGTCGCAGCGGCGGCGGATCAGCGGACTTCGTGTCGTCGCATCCGCGATGAACACCATTTGTCGAGCCGGTCGCCCATGCGACGCGTAAGGGCGAGGACCGGCTTTTCGAACCAGCGATGAACAGCGAAGGCCGCGCCGATGCTCGCCGCGAGATAGCCGGCGATGAGGGCCGGATTGTCGAACGCGCCGTCGGGAACGACGAGGCTTAGCGACTTGCCGGCGACCAGCAGCGCCGGAACGTGGACGAGGTACAGCGAATAAGACGCATCCCCGGTCGCCGTCAGCCATTTCGGCGCGACGGCGCCGCGCCGCGTTTCCAGCGCCGCCGCGCCGTAAAGAATCGCCGCGAATATGGGGCTGAAGATCAACGTCCGGCGGCCGGGCTCGGCGACGGCGTCCGGGTAAAGGTCGCGCGCGAAAAACACCGACGCGCCAAGCAAGGCAAGCGCCCCGGCCGCCAGCGCCGGAACAGCGAACGCCGTGACGCCTCGCCTTAAAAGAAGCGCGACGCCCGCGCCGCCGATAAATTCGAAGGTGAGGGGGCTGAAAGCGATGCGCGTCCACGGATTCGCGCCGGCGATCCCCGCAGCGTTCGCGACCGCGACGATCGCCCCCCAAAAGGCGAGAAAGACAATGATCTCAAGTCTGCGTACGAGCACGAAGATCGCGAACACCGCGTAGAAATACATCTCGTGCACCAGCGTCCAGCCGACCGGCAGCAGCGGATATTCATCGTCCGGAAGAAGCAGAAACGTCTCCACCGGATTGTTGAACGGCGTCGCCTCGCCGAAGAGCACGCGCTTACCGGCGTATAGAATCATCAGAGCCAGCGTGACGGCCCAATATAAGGGATAGATGCGCGCCGCGCGGTTGTAGATAAAGCGCGCCGATGCGCGCGGGTCCCGCGGCCCTTCAAGCGCGACATGCGCCATCACGAAGCCGCTGATGAGAAAGAAAAGATCGACGCCGGTGACGCCCATGTAGAGCGCGAAGGGGAGGAGCGCGCCCGCGCCGCCATAGTCCAGCTCGGCTTCGGTCACATGCGCGGCGAGCACCATCAGCGCGGCGGCGCCGCGTAATGCCTGTATATGCTCAAAGCGCGCTTTCATTTGGCGATCCTATCCGGCGCGCACGCGCGGAATCAAAACGCGCCGCGGCAAGGCCGCGGCGCGTCCGGCGTCTTTTCGACGTCTTGAGGGTTCTAGTTCTGCGGCTCGTCGGCCGCGGCTTCGTCGACGGTTTCAACCGCCTCTCCGGCTGCATCGTCGGTGACTTCAACGACTTCTTCCGTCGCTTCGACGGC
>DNZB01000036.1:0-5923 GCA_003506635.1 Parvularcula sp. | reverse complement strand
GCCGGTTCGGATTTGCCGATCATGCCCATGACCGATGATTTCGCCCCCAGCAGCATGTCTTTGCCGCCTGGCGCGTAGAACCACACGCCGGCCAGCGCCGCCGCGACGACGATCAGAAAAAGAACAAAACGACCCATAACCCGCTCCTTGTTATGCCGCGCGCAAGGCGGCTGAAGGCGATCGCAGGCAGCCCCAACCCCCTGCGCCCCGGGCGGGGTTCTAGCTGATGGCGCGCAGGGCTGGAAGGCGGCGCCGCGACGCGGCAAGCAGATTCATGGCCCGCCGAGGCGCCGGGAGCACGGCGCCCGCACAAAATCAGTGCAGCTTGGCGCGAATTTCGTCGATCGACCGCTCTGCAAGCGCTGATTGCGCCCCCTGATCCATGCGGGTGCGGATGATCTCGCGCGCCGCCTCGATGGCGAGGTCGGCGGTCCGGCCCCTGACTTCGGCGATCGCTTGCGCCTCGGCGCGGGCGATCTTGTCTTCGGCTGCCCTGGCGCGCCGCTCAAGCTGTTCTTCGATCTTGATGCGCGCTTCCTCGGCGATGCGCTGCGCGTCGCGCCGCGCCTGCTCGATGATCGCTTCGGCTTCGTCTTCCGCCTCGCGCTGGCGGCGCTGATATTTGGCGAGCGTTTCTTGCGCCTCGTCGCGCAGCGCGCGCGCGCGGTCGAGTTCGTCGGCGATGTCTTGCGCGCGTTTGTCGAGGGCGCCCGCCATCTGCTTGTGAACGCCAAGATAGGCGAAAAGGCCGACAACCGCGAGGAAGCCCAGGCTGACCCAGAACGCGGAGTCCTCAAAAAGCGGCGTCGGCGCGTGGCCCGCCGCGTGTGCGGCCTCGCCGGCGGCGGCGGAAAGGAAGAGTTCGACCATCATGCGTTACCTTCCGCCCGCGGCTTTGGCGACCGCCGCTTCGACCGCCGCTTCAGCCGGCGTTTCCTGGATCAGCGTTTCAACGATCGCGCGCGTCGTGTCCGCGGCGGCCTCGCGCACTTTCGCGGCGGCGGCGCCTTTCATCGCGGCGATCTTCGCTTCAGCGCCGGCGGCGCGCGCCGCCAGCGATTCGCCCGCTTCCTTTTGCAGGACCGCGATCTCTGCGCTGACTTCGTCGCGCGTTTGGGCGGCGATCGCCTGCGACTTCGCGCGCGCGCCGGCGAGGGCGCGATTATAGGCGGTCTCCGCTTCTTCGGCCATGCGCTTTGACTCGGCCGCGCGGTCGAGGTCGTCAGCGATCCGGTCGCGGCGCTCCTCGATCGCGGCGCCGAGGCGCGGCAGCACCATTCGCGACATGATGAGATAGAGCGCGCCGAACGTCACCGCGAGCCAGAAGATCTGGCTCGGGAACGTCGAGACGTCCATCTGCGGCAGGCTGCCGCCCGCCGCCGGCGCTTCTTCGGCTGCTTCCGCAGCCAGCATGAAAAGGCTCTCGATCATCGCCGCGTTCCGTCCGTGCGTTTAGAACGCGTTCTTTAGAACACGAACAGGATCAGCATCGCGATGACGAAGCCCAAAAGGCCCGTGAACTCCGTCAGCGCGAAGGCGAGAAGCAGCGTCTGCTGGTTGCCGGCCGCGGCCGACGGATTGCGGAAGGCGCCCGCAAGGAAGTTGCCGAAGATGAGGCCAAGGCCGATGCCCGCGCCCGCGAGCGGAAGAGAGGCGATGCCGGCCCCGATCAGTTTCGCTGCACTTGCGTCCATGTGTTAGTCTCCTGAGGTTTTCTTGAGCCTTGGATCGTGGTTCGCGTCGCGGCCGGCCCCCGTCCGCGCTCGAAATGGGTTGTCCTAATGATGACCGGCGTGCACCGCGTCGTTGAGATAGATGCAGGTGAGGATCGCAAACACGTATGCCTGCAAGAACGCGACGAGAATTTCCAGAAGTGTGATCGCGACAATGCCGAGGAACGGGAAGATCGAGATCGCCGCGAACACCCCGCCCGCGCCGATCAGCGAGATGATGAATCCCGCGAAGACCTTCAGAATGACGTGCCCCGCCAGCATGTTGGCGAAGAGCCGGATCGCAAGGCTGATCGGGCGCGAAAGGAATGAGACGAACTCGATCAGGCTGACGAGCGGCAAGAGCCAGATCGGCACGCCCGACGGCGCGAACAGCTTCAGGAAGCCGAGGCCGTTCTTGTAAAACCCGTAAATGATCACGATGCTGATCGACAAAAGCCCGAGCGCCAGCGTCACCGCAATGTGGCTCGTCGTCGTAAAGGTGTGCGAGACGCCGGGAATCGACGGGAACAAGCCGAGAATGTTTGCAAAGAGGATGTAAATGAAGAGCGTGAAGACGTAAGGGAAGAACTTCATGCCTTCAGGCCCGATCGCGCCGCGCACAGTGTCGGCGATGAACTCGTAGAAAATCTCGGCGACAGATTGGAGCCGCCCTGGAATCAGCGCGCGCGAGCGCGTCGCCAGCAGGAAGAAGACGACGGCCGCTGAAAGGCCGATCATCATCCACAGCGTCGAATTCGTGAACGAGACGTCGACGCTCCCGATCGTCAGCGGGAACATCGGAGCAATTTCAAATTGCTTCATCGGGTTCGTCGCGGCTTGCAGCACTATCATCTCTTCCGCCCTCTGGAAGAGGGCGAAAGAGCCCGCTTCCCGTCAGTTCTTCGTCTCCGCCTCGTCCCTGGCGGCCGTTTCTTTCATCGCGCGCGAGACGTTCAAGACGCCCGCCGCGAACCCCAGGAAGATGCCCCCGACGAGGCCCCATGGAGATGTCCCCGCCAGCCGGTCGAAACCGAGGCCCAAAAGCGGGCCGACGATCATCGCGGCAAGCAGCTCTGACCCGAGCCGGAAGCCGGTCCCCATCGCCTGTCCGCGCTGCTGGCCGTCCGGCTTCGCGTCGAGCGCGGCATCCTTGCGGGCAGCGTCAAGACGTGAGGAAAGATCGTCGAGCGGCGGGGGTTCAGACGTACCGGCGCACTCCGCCAAGGGCGAGTTTGGAGGGAGGTGGGACGGGTGCCCCACCCTTGAAAACGGCGCGGACCATAGAGGCGGCGCCGCTGACCGTCAAGGAAATGTAATCGGGATTAAATACTTGATTCGCCAGCCTTAAAACTGCGCCGCGTCGTGTTGACGCGGCGCAGCAAAGGCTTACTCGGCGGGTTCGCCCGGAACCGGAAAGCCGCGGTCTTTAAGCAGGGCCTCGACGCCGGCGTCCTTGCCGCGGAACTTCCGGTACGCTTCTGCCGGGTCCAGCGCGTTGCGGGGCGCGAAGAGGTAGTCGACGAGTTTCTTCGAAACGCCCTTGTCGTAATAGCCGCCGGGCGCTTCCTCGAATGCGATCGCAGCATCCGAGGTCAGCACGTCCGCCCACATGTAACCATAATAGCCTGCCGAATAGCCCTCGCCCGAAAAGATATGTCCGAAATGCGGGGAGCGGTGGCGCATGACGATTTCGGACGGCATGCCGAGCGCGCTGAGCGTCTCACGCTCGAATCTGTCGGGGTCGATGCCTTTGGGGTCGGCCGTGTGGTACTTCATGTCGACGAGCGCCGAGGCGAGATATTCGGTCGTCTGGAATCCCTGATTGAAATTCTCAGCCGCCTTGATCTTGTCGACAAGCGCCTTGGGCATCGGCGCGCCGGTCTTGTAGTGGACAAGGAATTTCTCGATGACCGGATCCGTGATCAGCCAGCGCTCGAGAAGCTGCGACTGGAATTCGGTGTAATCGCGTACGCCGCCATTGAGCGTCGGATAGGCGACGTTCGACGACAGGGAATGCAGCGCATGGCCGAATTCGTGGAAATAGGTCCGCGCATCGTCCCATGAAATCAGCACCGGTTCGCCGGGCGCGGCCTTCACGAAATTCGAATTGTTCGACGACAGCACCGTCTCTTTGCCGTTGAACGTCTCGTGGCTGCGATAGCTCGTCGCCCAGGCGCCCGAGCGTTTTCCGGTCCGCGCGAAAGGGTCGAGATACCAGAGGCCGACATGGTCGCCGGTCGTTCTGTCGGTGACTTCCCAGACTTTCACGTCTTCCTGAAAGACGGGCACGGCGCCTTCAGCGACCGGCGCGAATTTGAAATTGAACAGCTCTCCGGCGACGAAGAACATCGCCTCGCGCAGCTTGTTCAGCTCCAGATATTGCTTCACCTCGTCGGAGTTGAGGTCGTATTTCTGGAGGCGCACTTTTTCCGCGTAGTAGCGGTAATCCCAAGGTTCGATCCTGATTTTCGCGCCTTCCGCGTCGGCGACGCCTTGCATATCCGCGATTTCTTCCGTGGCGCGCGTGACGGCGGCTGGCCAGACCGCCATCATCATTTCCATGGCGCGCTCGGGCGTTTTCGCCATGCGGTCTTCAAGACGCCAGGCCGCGTAATTGTCATAGCCGAGAAGGCCGACGCGCTCGTCGCGCAGCGCGAGAATCTCCGCTATCACCGCATTGTTGTCGAACTCGTCGCCATTGTCGCCGCGATCGTAATAGGTCCGCCAGACTTTTTCGCGCAGCGGACGGTTCGTCGAATAGGTGAGGAACGGATCCATCGACGAGCGTGTGTTGGTGATCGCGTATTCGCCCTTGCGTCCGCGCGCTTCAGCCGCCGCCGCCGCTGCCTTCACGAGCGAATCGGACAGGCCGCCGAGGTCCGATTTCTTCAGGTAAGTGACGTAGGATTCCTCATCATGCAGCACGTTGTTGGCGAATTTCGTGTGCAGCTCCGCAAGACGCTTGTTGATCGCTGCGTAACGCGCCTTGGCCGCGCCTTCTAACGTCGCGCCGTTTGAGGCAAAGCCGTTATAGGACAGCCAGACGAGCCGCTGCTGGTCTGGGCGCATCCTTTTAAGGCGCGGGGATTGATAAACCGCCCTGACGCGCGCGAAGAGTTTTTCGTTCTGCGTGATCTTCGATTGGAAGTCGGCGAGCTTCGGCGCCATTTCCTGCTGGATCGCCCGGAATTCCGGCGTCGACATGTTGCCGGAAAGGATGCCGTAATAGGTGAACACGCGGGAAAGATCGCGGCCGGCGTCTTCCAGCGCGAGGATCGTATTCTCGAAGGTCGGCGCTTCGGGGTTGTTGGCGATTGCATCGACCTCGGCGAGGTTCATCGCCATCCCGGCCTCAAGCGCCGGTTTTAATTGCGTGAGGTCCATCTTGTCGAAGGCCGGCGTGCCCTCGAATGGTCCGGTCCATTCGGCGAGGAAGACGTTGGCGGCGGGATCGACATTGACCGAGGCGGCGGCGGCGGAGAGGTCGGCCTTCGGCCACGACATCGTGGTGTCAGCCGGCGCGGTGGCGCAAGCGGCGAGCGCGACTGCAGACGCCGACAGGATGAGGATAGAACGCATGGATGCCCCTTTTTTGCTTTGCAGGGGTTAAAGCAGGGGAGGGCGCGGGGCGCCACAAAAAATGCGGCGGAGCGTGCCCATGAGGCGATGAACGGTTCACCCCAAGCCAGACGCCGAGGGCGAGTTAACTCTTCTCATGAAAGCGAGTAATCGCGCCTTCGTCGAAATCTTCCTGAAGGGCGAGCGCACCGTCGTCGGCCTCCGCGAGCGCCTCGCGCGCTTCTGCCCGTCCTCGGCCGCTACCACGATCCGAAAGCCGCCGAGGCCGACGCTGAACATGCCGCCCGACTGAGTGATGTGATGTTCGTTTTGCACCAATACGTATATGCCCCGGGCGTTGAGAAATGCCTTGATGCAAGGCGCCTCCCCGAGGTCCATCGTCCGGCGAATTTCGACGAGCGATCCCATTCACCCCTTGAGCTTCACCTCAACAAGGATGGTATCTGCAAGCGGCGGGACAGTCAAAGTTATGGCAAGTCATTCAGTTCGGCGTCCGTCTAATGGGCCCGAAACACGGCTGCCTATTCCGCCGCAGCCAGTTGCTCCGCCTTGTTGAGATCGACGGAGACGAGTTGCGAGACGCCGCGCTCGACCATCGTCACGCCGAATAGACGGCTCATGCGCGACATGGT
>DNZB01000033.1:1073-3969 GCA_003506635.1 Parvularcula sp. | reverse complement strand
GAAGCCGGCGGCCGAAATCCAAAGCGGGGCGCGGACCGAATGAGCGCCGCCGCGCGGTCCCTCGGCTCATTTTCACGGAAACGCCGCGAAATGATCCCAAAAGGCGTCGTTGACCTTCTTCATGCGGCGACAGCGACGGGACGGCGGGGCCGAACCGGGCAGATCAGCCGTATACGGAATTATTCCGAAGCCGCCCCCGGAAGGATGAAGGCCCCATTATTCCGATGACCCCGAACGCCGCCGTCTTGCGCCTCGACGCGATCGCCGCCGCGCTGAGGCGGGTTTCGGGCTGGCGCCGTTTTGCGATCGCGTTCGCCGCCGGCGCCGGCGCGGCCCTGGCGCAGGCGCCGACTTACGCGCTGCCGCTGATGGCGATCGGCTATTCAGCGCTCGTCTTCCTCATCGACGGGGCGCGCGCGTCAAGGGCGCCGGCGCGGTCGGGCTTCGCCGCAGGATGGTTTTTCGGCTTCGGTTATTTCCTGCCGGGCCTTTACTGGCTCGGTTTCGCCTTCATGGTGCAGGCGGAGGAATTCGCGTGGATGGCGCCCTTCGCCGTTCTCGGCATGCCGGCGTTCCTCGCGCTTTTCTTCGGCGCGGCGGGCGCTGTCATCGCGCGCGCGAAAGTCGAAGGCTGGCGGCGCGTCCTTTTCGCCGCCGGCGCGCTCATGATCGCCGAATATGCGCGCGGCCATATCCTTACGGGTCTTCCCTGGAACCTGCCCGGGCAGGCGCTCGCCGGAACGGCGATGGGCGCGCAGACGGCCGCCTTCTGGGGCGTTTATGGACTAAGTCTCGTCGCGCTTCTCATCGCCATGGCGCCGGCGGCGGGGCGCGGCCTTGTCAAAGGCGCAGGTCTCATGATCGCCGCGACGGCGGCGCTTTATGCGGTCGGCGCCGGGCGCCTCGCCCTGCATCCGCTCGCCTATCGTCAGGACGCGTTCGTGCGCATCGTGCAGCCGAACATCCCGCAGCGGGAAAAGATCGACGGCGATTTGTGGAGCCGCAACTATCAGCGCCATATCGATCTTTCCGCCGCGCCGGGACCCGATGGCGGCGTCCTTTTCGTCCTCTGGCCGGAAAACGCCGTGCCGGTGATCGACGAAGTCCCCGAAGGGCTTGCTGAAGTCGGAAGGCGCCTGCCGAAGAACGCGGTGCTCGTCACCGGCGCGGTGCGGCGCGAGACGGACGCGGCCGGAAAGGAGACCGTCTACAATTCAATGGCGGTCGTTGCCGAAACGGCGACAGGGCGCAAGGTCGCCGCCCATTACGACAAGCACCATCTCGTCCCCTTCGGCGAATATCTGCCGATGAGCGCCCTGTTGCGGCGCGTCGGCCTCGCCCAGCTTGCCCCTTATGATGAGGGGTTTGCCTTCGGAACGGGACCAAAAACGATCGCCGCGACGGCCGGCCCGCCTTTCGCGGCGCTGATCTGCTATGAGGCGATTTTTCCGGGCCGGGTTTACCCCAGGGGCGAGCGTCCGGCCTGGATCGCCACCGTCACCAATGACGGCTGGTTCGGGGACACCTCGGGCCCCCGCCAACATCTCGACCAGGCGCGCCTCAGGACGATCGAGACCGGCCTGCCGATGGCGCGGTCGGCCAATACCGGCGTTTCGGCCCTGTTCGACGGGGCAGGGCGGCTCGTCGCGCGTGTACCGCTTTATCAGACCGGGGTGATCGACAACCGATTGCCGGCGCCGCTCGCCCCGACCCTCTACCAGCGCCTTGGCGATCTGCTGTTCTGGCTGATGATGGCGGGGGTCTTCGCCTTGGCCTATTTCCCGCGCAGACGCCTGCAAAAACTGTAATGCAATCTTTGCGCGACCCGCGCCTTGCCCTATAAGCCACTGGTTTCCGGGGAGACTCAAAGGGCCGGCGCCTGCGTTGGGCTGACGCGGGGGCTTTAGAGGGTCCGAGCAGAAAGGGCGACATGACGGACGACAAGCGGGCGCACCCGATCGACATTCATGTCGGCGGGCGCGTAAGGTTGAGACGGACAATGCTGGGCATGAGCCAGGACAAGCTGGCGGAGTCCCTTGGGCTGACGTTTCAGCAGATCCAGAAATACGAAAAGGGCGTCAACCGCATCGGCGCAAGCCGGGTATTTGAAATCTCGCGCATTCTGGGCGTGCCGATCCAGTTTTTCTATGACGACTACAACGCCGACACGGGAATGTCCTACGGCTTTGCGGAGTCGGAAGCCGATGACGGCGCGGCGATGATGGGGCTGCTGAACACGCCGGAGGGCGTGCAGCTTTGCAAGCATTTCGCTTCGATCACCGATCCGAAGATCAGGAAGCGCGTGCTGGAGCTGGTGAAATCCCTGTCTGACGAAGGCGGAGCCGGCGGGGCCGCCTGAGCGGCGCCTGGGACGCGCCAATCTTCAATAGACATCGGCGGGCCGCTTCGTTAGAAGCGCGCCCGAACGCATAAACTTTTCCTTATATCGGGGGTACCGGGCCCATGGCGCGCCAGTCCTATCTCTTCACCAGCGAGAGCGTCGCCGAAGGGCACCCGGACAAGGTCTGCGACCGCATCTCCGACGAGATCGTCGACCTCGTCTACCGCGAGGCGGCGGCGACGGGCATGAATGGCTGGAACGTCCGCTGCGCCTGCGAGACGCTGGCGACCACGAACCGCGTCGTCATCGCCGGCGAAGTGCGCGTGCCGGAATCGCTGATGAAGGACGACAAGCACGTCAAGCCGGAGCGCTTCATCGAAGCGGCGCGCAGCGCCATCAAGGCGATCGGCTACGAGCAGGAAGGCTTCACCTGGCGCGACGCGACGACGGTCGAAGTGCTCTTGCACGGCCAGTCGGCCGACATCGCGCAAGGGGTCGACAAGGCCGCGGACGCAAACGCCGAAGGCGCGGGCGACCAGGGCATCATGTTCGGCT
>DNZB01000033.1:449-786 GCA_003506635.1 Parvularcula sp. | reverse complement strand
CGGCGCTGATGCCGGCGCCGATTTACTACAGCCACAAGATTCTGGAACTGCTCGCGGCCGCCCGCCACAGGCGTGAAGGCGACGCCGCGATGCTCGGCCCCGACGCCAAGAGCCAGGTGACGGTGCGCTATGAAAACGGCAAGCCGGCCGCCGTCACCTCGATCGTTCTTTCAACCCAGCATCTCGACGCGACGTGGAATTCGGCGAAGGTGCGCAGCGTCGTCGAGCCCTATGTCAGAACGGCGCTCGCCGATCTTGCGATCGCGCCCGACTGCAAATGGCACGTCAATCCGACGGGAAAATTCGTCATCGGCGGGCCGGACGGCGACGCCGGCCT
>DNZB01000033.1:0-173 GCA_003506635.1 Parvularcula sp. | reverse complement strand
CGCAAGATCATCGTCGACACCTATGGCGGCGCGGCCCCGCATGGCGGCGGCGCGTTTTCGGGGAAAGACACGACGAAGGTCGACCGCTCCGCCGCTTACGCCGCGCGTTATCTCGCCAAAAACGTCGTCGCGGCGGGCCTTGCCGATCGCTGCACCATCCAGCTTTCCTACGC
>DNZB01000134.1:849-6995 GCA_003506635.1 Parvularcula sp. | reverse complement strand
GATGCCGGCAAGAAAATCAAGGGCAAGAAGCGGCACATTCTCGTCGATACGCAAGGTCTCCTGATGCACGCGATCGTGCATGCCGCCGACATCCAGGATCGCGACGGCGGCGAGTTCCTCATGGCGACCTTGTTCGGCCTCTATCCGTTCCTGCTCAAGCTTTACGCCGACGGCGGTTATCAGGGGCCGGAGTTTCGCGCGCCGTCGCCTGGATCCTCAGGAATGTAAATGTCGAAATCGTCAAACGATCCGATCAGGCCAACGGATTCGTCGTTCTCCCCAAGCGATGGATCGTCGAGCGCACCTTCGCATGGCTCGGCCGTTGTCGGCGCCTCGCCAGGGACTGGGAGAACTTCAACGCAAAGGCGCGCGCCTTCTTGCACCTCGCCTCCATCCGCCTCATGCTCAGAAAACTATGCAATCCAACATGATGTTTCCGGACAGACTCTAAGGTCGATAGCGGCCCGATTTGTTGCGCCTGCCCTACCCGGCCAGCGCCGCCATTGTCGCTTCTGCGAAGATCGTCAGCCCCTCGTCGAGATGCGCGTCGGAAATCGTCAGCGGGACAAGGCAGCGCAGGCACTGGGCGTAGGCGCCGGCGGTTGTCAGGATGAGGCCGCGGTCGCGCGCTTCCGTCTGGATTTTCGCAGCGAGGTCGCCATTCGGCTTGTTCGCGTCGCCGTCCTTCACGCATTCGACCGCGATCATGCCGCCGATCTGGCGGACGTCGCCGAAATGGCCCTTGGCGACGCCGGTCGCCAAGGCGCGCCAGTTTGCGGCGACTTTTTCGCCGATGATTTGCGCGCGATCCAGCAGCCCCTCTTCTTCGAAGACGTCGAGGACTGCGAGCGCAGCCGCGCAAGCGACCGGATTGCCGCCATAGGTCGAGCCCATGCCGCCGGCCGCGATCTTGTCCATCAATTCCGCCTTGCCGATCAGCGCGGAGAGCGGCAGACCGGCGGCGATCGACTTTGCAACGCAGATCATATCGGGTTCGACGCTGGCGTGTTCGAACGCGAACATTTTCCCGGTGCGGCCCATGCCCGACTGGATCTCGTCAGCGATCAGCAGCGCGCCGTGCTGATCGGCGAGTTTTCTCAGCGCTTGCAAGAATTCATGCGGGGCCGGATTGAAACCGCCCTCGCCCTGCACGGGTTCGACGATGAACGCCGCGATCTCCTCCGGCGGGATTTGCGTCTTGAAGAGATGGTCGAGGCAGTTCAGGCAAGTGCGGACGGAGACGCCGTGATATTCGTCCGGGTACGGCGCATGGAAGATCGCCGGAACGAGCGGCCCGAAGCCCTGCTTGTAAGGCTTTGCCTTGCCGGTCAGCGTCGTTGCGAGAAGCGTACGGCCGTGGAAGGCGCCCTCGAAAGCGATGACGCCGGGGCGCCCGGTGATGCGGCGCGCGAACTTCACCGAATTCTCAACCGCTTCGGCGCCGGAGTTGAAGAGCGCCGTTTTCTTCTTCGTCGCCCCCGGCGCAAGCCGGTTCAACCGCTCGGCGAGTTCGACGTAGACCTCGTACTGGGCGATGCCGAAGCTGGTGTGGATAAAATCGTCGGCTTGCCGCTTGATCGCCTCGACAACCTTCGGATGGCGGTGGCCGACGTTCAAAACGCCAATCCCGCCGATGAAATCTATGTAACGCTTGCCCTCGACGTCCCAGAGCTCCGCGTTCTGCGCTTTTGCGACATAAACGCCTGATTTTGAAGGCAAACCAACCGGCAGCGCCTCGTCGCGGCGGGCCTTCAGCGCGGCGTTGGAGGTGAATTCGTTCTTTCCGTGGGACATGGGGAAAAGGGCCGTTTTTCAAGGTTTTTCGCGGGATTCCCGCGGGCCTTAGCACGTTCTTGCGCGTTTGGCAGCGCCGCCGCCCTGTCCGCCCCCTTGCCAGTTTCGCCTTTTAGGTGTGTACTGATGATGTCGCGTTGCAGCGTAGGCGTACCATTCTGGCGTCTTGTGCTGGCCGTTTCCTCCAAGCGGGGGTGAAGGACCGGCAATCTCGTCCAAGGGAGAGCCAAAGTGACCGACGATGCCATTACGAGGACCATCCTCAAATTCGTCCGCCAGCTGGACGGCGGCGAGACCGAGGATCGGGTGCTTGAAGCCGCCATCGCCCGCCATTGGCTGAACCGCGAGGGGTATCCGACCCCCGCCGGTTTACGGCTGATCGATGAATTCGTGACGATGGAGCAGGTGACGCGCCAGCGGGCCTAGCGCTGGCGCAACGCGTCGATCGTCCTGCCCGGCGCGATATCGTTCGCCGAGGTCTTGAGATCGATCACGGCGGGCAGGCCGCTCGCTTTCGCCTCGGCGAACGCTGAGGGAAAATCCTTAGTCCTCGTCACGGTCGCACCAAAGGCCCCGAACGAGCGGGCATAGGCGGCGAAGTCGGGATTGCGCAGATCGGTGCCGCATACCCGCGCGGGATATTCGCGCTCCTGATGCATGCGGATGGTGCCATAGGTCGAATTGTTCGAAACGACCGTAATCACGTTGAGACCGTATTGCATGGCGGTTGCAAGTTCGTTCGACGCCATCATGAAGCAGCCGTCGCCGGCGGCGCAGATGACTTCGCGATAGGGGAAGACCGCTTTCGCGGCGAGCGCGGCCGGAAAGCCATAGCCCATCGCGCCCGACGTCGGGGCGAGCTGCGTCTTGAATTCCTTGTGACGGTAGAAGCGATGCAGCCACGCTGCGTAATTGCCGGCGCCGTTGCACATGATGGCGTCGGTGGAGAGGTTCTTGTCGAGCCAGGCGAAAATTTCAGAGAGGTTGACACCCTCTCCCACCTTCACCGGCTTTGACCAGTTCTCGAAGTCGGAATGGGCTTCATAGGCTTGCTGAAGCCAGTTTTCGTCCTGCGTCCATGCCTCAGCGGCGAGCGCGCGGGCCATCGTCTCAGGCGCGGCGTTGATCGCCAGCACGGGCTGGTAGACGCGCCCCAACTCCTCCGCGCCCGGATGAATGTGGATGAGCGGCTGCGCAGCGAGCGGCGCCTTGAACAGTTCGTATCCCGAAGTCGTCATCTCGCCGAGGCGCGGGCCGAAGGCGATCACCAGATCGGACGCTTTCAGCCTCTCCACAAGTTTCGGGTTCGGGCCGATTCCGACGTCGCCGGCGTATTGCGGGTGGAGGTTGTCGAAGAGATCTTTGGACCGGAACGAGGCGCCCACCGGCAGGCCGGTCGCTTCCGCGAAGGCGCGCAGATCGCTCACCGCGTCCGGGGTCCAGCCGCCGCCGCCGGCGAGAAGAAACGGCCGCTCCGCGCCGCCCAGCAATTCGCGAAAACGCTCAAGCGCACGCTCATCGGGCGCCGCCATCGCCAGCGGCGCGGGCGGCAAGGTCTCGGCTTCCGCCGCAGCGGTCAGCATGTCCTCAGGAAGCGCCAGCACCACCGGTCCGCGCCGCCCGTTCTGCGCCGTCGCAAAGGCGCGGTTCACATATTCGCCGGCGCGGTTCGCGACGTCGATTTGCGCCGCCCATTTCGCGACGGGGGCGAACATCTGGCGATAGTCGATTTCCTGAAACGCCTCGCGATCGAGCATGTCGCGGGAGACCTGGCCGATGAAGAGGATCATCGGCGTTGAATCCTGAAACGCGGTGTGAACGCCGACGGAGCCTTGCGTCGCACCGGGGCCGCGCGTCACCATGCAAACGCCCGGCTTACCGGTCAGCTTTCCATAGGCCTCCGCCATGTTCGAGGCCGAGGCTTCGTGGCGGCAGACGATGATCCTGATGCGATCGCGGACGTCGTAAAGCGCGTCGAGAACCGCGAGATAGCTTTCCCCTGGCACGCAGAAAACATGTGTGACGCCGTTCATCACGAGCGCATCGACAAGGTGGCGGGCGGCGGACTGTTTTGTCATGGCCAGAGGTTATGCGCCGCCCGCTTTGCAGGGGTCAATCTCAGCGCGCGCGGGCGGGAAGCACCTTGGGATTTTGCAGCAACGCCGCTGAAATCAGCGCGATGACGATTCCGACGGGAAAGATTTCGAGGAATGTGATCCCCGCCCTGAACAGCGGGTTCTTGTACTCCTCCGCCATCACCTTGAGCTTTTCAGCCTCCCGCGCGAGCGCCTCGCCGGCGAGGCCGGCGGCTTCTTTTGCTTTCAGCGTGTGCTCAACATAGCTGTCCATGAAGGTGTAGTTCGTAGCGGCGAGGTACCCTTCCCACCCCGCGACGTAGAAAGCGCCCGCGACGACTGCGATCATCACGCCGAGAAGGAGCGCCGGACCGAATTTGATGACGCCGCCGTTGTTGCGGTCGCGAAACTGTTTCACCCCAAGGAAGATGAGCGTCAGCGCGACGATCATGATGAGATAGCCGAGCAACATGCCGCCATCGCCATGGTCGGCGCCCAAAAGGAATCCGATGACGATGCTGGAAACGACGATCAGGCCGGCGATGCCGCCATAGACAAGTGCGATCCGCCCCATGGGGTGTTCCTTTCGTGCTTGAACGCGGCCGGAGCCTCGCCTTATTCCGCGCCGGTCGCCATCGCCCGAACGGGTGATTTCTTGAATTTCCTGCCAAATTTTTCGCTGTTAAGGGATCAGCGCCAGCGCGCGCGCCTTTTGCACGGCCTGCGTCCGGCGCCCGACTTCGAGCTTTTCATAAAGCCGCGCGATATGGGTCTTGATCGTGTTCGGCGACACCTCGAGCCGGCGCGCGATCTCCTTGTTCGCGCAACCGTCCGCGAGAAGGACCAGCACCTCATATTCGCGCTCCGTGACGCCGAGGCTTCGCAGCGCCGCGTCATTCCGGGTGAAGGGCGAGGCTGGCGCTTGCCGCGTCAGACGACGCCCCGCCCATAGGCCGAGGACGGTGAAACCCGCGGCGACAAGAACGATGTAAATCTCGGTCGCAAAAAGGCGGGTAAGGTAGCGGTATTCGAGCCATTCAAGCGCGAAGGCTGCAACCGCCAGTGCGACGCCGTAAAGAAGAACCGTCCGCCCCATCGGCGTAGTCTCGCCAAAACCGCGGCCGAAAAAAAGGGGCCTGGCGGCTTCAATCCGCCAGCCCCGGGAAGGGATCAGGCGTGGGCTTAAGCGACCCGGTCGAGGAGCGCCCCTGCGTCCACGTCCGTGCGCACGTCCTCGCGAACCCCGCGGATGAGATCGACGAACACCGCCTGCGGCCATTCGTTGATGACCTCGCCGGTATCGACGTCGATCGCGCGATAGACGAAGTCGAACGCGCTCGTCCGCGCGATCGACAATCTGGTGTTGGCGCCGAGGACGCGCGCGACCGCCTCGCGCACTTCGGCGAGCCGGTCGGACGCGCGCGTCTGCGCTTCGGCCGCCCGCTGCTGCTGCTCGGCGTTGGCCTGGCGGCGGCTCTCGGCGAGCGCCGCCGAGCGCTCTTCCCCTGTTTGCTGCGGCCGGGGAGAGAAAGCCGCGCTGTTAAGGCTTCCCACTTCCATTATGTCCTGCCTGCCGCCGCTTGCTCAACGCAGGCGGCGGCTCGCAAGGCCCCCTTACGCGAAGAGCGCGAGGATGGCGTTCGGCGCGGAGTTGGCGATCGACAAGGTCTGGATCGCCAGCTGCTGCTGCACTTGTAGCGCCTGCAGGCGCGAGCTTTCCTTGGCGAGGTCGGCGTCTACGAGATTGCCGATCGAAATTTCGAGTGCGTCGGAAATTCGAGTGAGCAGCCGGTCTTGCAGCGTCAGCGCCTGCGACCCCGCGCCAAGCCGCCCGAGCGAAGCCGAGAGCGAGTCGATCGCGGTCTGGATATTGCCGATTTCCGCCTGCGCAGCCGCGGCGTCCGCGAGCGGCGTACCCGAATTATCGATATTGATGACGCCGCCGCCGACCGAAAGATCCTGCGCCGCGACGGTGATTGAATCGGCCCCGTCGGTCGAGGCGACGACCGTCAGGTCCGGCGCGCCTGCCGCAATGAGATTGCGCCCGCCGATCGTTGCGTTATCGACAAGGCGCGTGATCTGGTCGCGTAGCGAGATGAACTGCTCCTGCAGGATCGCGCGGTTTGCGGCGGACAACGTGCCGTCGGCCGCCTGACTGGCGACCTGCTTCAATTCGACGAGAATGTCGGAAATGCCCTCGCCCGCGGCGAGCGCAACATCGACCGTGGAGGTGCCGACGGAAAGGCCCTGCTGCACCGTCTCGATCGAGGCGAGGTC
>DNZB01000134.1:0-505 GCA_003506635.1 Parvularcula sp. | reverse complement strand
GTCTCGTTGAGGCGATCTGTGATGCGGGTGAGGTTTTGAAGGGCGACAAGCGCGCCCGGATTCGTATTGACGTTGTTGACCATCGGTCAGCTCCCTTTCAGGGTTAGAAGCGATTTTTCGCTCCCCGGCCGCCATGGACGGCGACGCCGGCACGGATGACCGAGCAAATCCGCTGCCGATTAGGGGGGGCTCCATCTCAGTTAAGATGAGCGCTGAAGGTCAGCGTTTGCGCCGCGCGTCCGGTAAGGATAAGCGTTCGTAAACAGGAAAACCGGCCATTCACGGAAAAAATTGCCCGGCGGAAATTGCCGGCCGGCGGTTTCTTCCCCGCCCGTTCAAGGGGACGTGCGGCGCCGTATCTTCACGCCGCCGGCCGCTTTCCTGCGAGGCCGTCCATGATGATGCGGTTGACGTCGATCAGCGGCTCGACGCTTTCCTTTTTTCGCATCACATCGCTTGAATAGAGCGAAACCCAGCGGGCGAGCGAGATGATGAGCGCGCGGGT
>DNZB01000133.1:10595-14872 GCA_003506635.1 Parvularcula sp. | reverse complement strand
GAAGGCGGAGATTATCGCCAGGATCAGCGAGGTTGTCTCTTTCGCGCGCGCTTGCGTCGATGACGTCGAGTTTTCGCCCGAAGACGCCATCCGCACCGAACACGACTTTCTTCAGGAGGCCGTCGCGGCGGCGATCGAGGCCGGGGCGACGACGATCAACATCCCCGACACGGTCGGCTACGCGACCCCGGGGGAGATCACATCGCTCTTCCGCATGCTGACGGCGAAGGCCCCGCCGCATATCGTTTTTTCGGCGCACTGCCATGACGATCTCGGCATGGCGGTCGCCAACAGCCTCGCAGCCGTTCTAGGCGGCGCGCGTCAGATCGAATGCGCGATCAACGGCATTGGCGAGCGCGCCGGAAATTGCTCCCTTGAAGAAGCGGTGATGGCGCTTTGCGTCCGGCGCGACGTCTTCGGCGTCACGACCGGCGTCGACACGACGAAACTTCACCCCGCGAGCCAGGCGCTCTCGCGCATCACGCACTCGCCCGTGCCCCGCAACAAGGCGATCGTCGGCAGGAACGCCTTCGCGCATGAGGCGGGCATTCACCAGCACGGCGTCCTCGCCGACAAGCGCACCTATGAGATCATGGACGCCGAAAGCGTCGGCGTGCCGTCAAACATGCTCGTGCTCGGAAAGCATTCCGGCAAGCACGCCGTCGGCGCAAGGCTGAAAGCGCTCGGCTTCGACGTCTCCGCGCAGCGCGTCGAAGATCTCTTCCCGGACTTCAAGCGTCTCGCCGACACGTGCCGCGAGGTGACCGACGCCGATCTCGTTCGACTTGCGACGGGCGACGCGCGGGTCGACGGCCGCGTCGGCCCCTGGCGGATGCGTCGCACGGAGTTGCGCGTCGACTGGGAAGACGGGACGAAGCCTTATGCGCGGATCACGATGGAGCACGACAATGGCGAGCGGCGCACCGTGAGCCATGAGGGCGAGGGACCGGTCGACGCCGCCTTCGCCGCCGTTTGCGCCGTCACGGGCGTGCCGGGCGTCATCAGCATTCTCGATTTGCATCACATCGCGACGGAAGGCGTCGTGCGCGCCGAAGCGATTGTCGAAGTCGAGGGCGAACTTTATTCAGGCAAGGCGAGGGAAGTCGATATCGCCGACGCCGCAGTCGCCGCTTTCGTCGCCGCGATCAACCAGGCCGTCTCGCTGCGTGCGGCGAACCCCAGGCGCATCAAGATGGCCGCAGGAGCTTGAAGCCGTGGAGCCCGCCCCTCGGTCCCTGCTCGACAAATTATGGGCGCGCCACGTCGTCGTCGAAGAGACGCCGGAGGCGCCGGCCGTTCTTTATATCGACCTTCACCTCGTTCATGAGGTGACGTCGCCGCAAGCCTTCGCCGCGCTTGAGGAGCGGGGCCTTAAGGTTCGCCGCCCTGACAAAACGCTCGCGACGCTCGACCATTCGACGCCGACAAAGCCGGCGGGCGCGGATGGCAAAATTCCCTATGCGGACAAGGAGACGGAGCGCCAGGTCGCGCAGCTGATCGCCAATTGCGAAAAGCACCGCATCCGGCTGCTTGGCATGGACGATCCGATGCGCGGCATCGTGCATGTGATCGGGCCGGAGCTTGGCGCGACGCAGCCCGGGCGGACGATCGTCTGCGGCGACAGCCATACCTCGACGCACGGCGCCTTCGGCGCGCTCGCCTTCGGCATCGGGACGACGGAAGCAGGCCATGTGCTCGCGACGCAGTGCCTGTTGCAGCGCAAGCCGAAATCGATGCGCGTTGTTTTCGACGGCGCCTGCCCGAGGGGCGTCGGCGCGAAGGACATGGCGCTCGCCTTCATCGCGACAATCGGCGCCGACGGCGGGCAAGGCTACGCGGTTGAATTCGCCGGACCTGCCGTGGAGGCGTTGTCGATGGACGCGCGCATGACCCTTTGCAACATGTCGATCGAGGCGGGCGCTCGCTCCGGCATGATCGCGCCGGACGAGACGACTTTCGCCTACCTCAAGAGCCGCGAATTTGCGCCGAATGGAGCGCATTGGGAGCGCGCCGTCGGGGAGTGGCGGGCCTTCGCCAGCGATCCCGGCGCGCATTTCGACTGCGAAGTGCGTATCGACGCCGCCGGGCTGAAGCCGATGATCACCTACGGCGTGTCTCCCGACGCCGCTTTGCCGGTCGATGCGGTCGCGCCGCGCCCCGCGAATGAAAATGCGCGCCTTGCGCACGACTACATGAAATTCGCCGAAGATCGCCCTATGACCGAGGCCTTGGTCGATCGGGTTTTCATCGGCAGCTGCACCAACTCGCGGCTTTCCGATTTGCGCGAGGCCGCGGCCGTGATGCGGGGCCGCAAGGTCAACCCGCGCGTCATCGTACTTGTCGTTCCGGGCTCGCACATGGTGAAGCGCGCCGCAGAGGCCGAAGCGCTCGACCGCGTCTTCGTCGAGGCGGGCGCGGAATGGCGGGAACCCGGGTGTTCGATGTGCATCGCCATGAACGGCGACAAAGGCGAGCCGGGCGAGCTTGTGGTTTCGACGTCCAACCGCAATTTCATCGGGCGGCAGGGCAAAGGGGTCAGGACCGTGCTGGCGAGCCCCGCGACGGCGGCGGCCTCCGCGATCGAGGGCCGCATCGCCGATCCCAGGAAATATCTCGGCGGGGGCGCATCGTGAACTTTGACCCGATCCGCACGCTTCGGTCACGGACCGTCGTGCTGCCCCAGGCGAATATCGACACCGACCAGATCGTGCCGGCGCGCTTCCTGACGACGACGACGCGCGCAGGACTCGGAAAGGCGTTGTTCTACGACTGGCGCTATGACGAAGACGGGCGGGCGAAAAACTCCTCCGTCTTCAACGGCGTCAATCCGGCGACTCACCGAATCCTCGTTGCGGGCCCGAATTTCGGCTGCGGGTCGAGCCGCGAGCACGCGCCTTGGGCGCTCCACGATTTCGGCTTTCGGGCGGTCGCCTCCTCCGACATCGCCGACATCTTCAAGAGCAATGCGCTGAAAAACGGGCTCCTGCCCGTCGCAGTCGATCCGGCGACTCACCAAAGGCTCCTCAATTCGCCGGGCCGCGAGGTGACGATCGACCTTGAGCGCTTGACCTTATCGCTCGACGACGGGGCGACCGCTGCCTTTGCGGTTGAGCCTTTTGCGCGCCGCTGCCTCCTCGACGGCGTCGATCCCCTTGGCCATCTTCAAAGGCATATGCCGGCGATCGAGGCTTATGAGGTGCGGCAGTCGACGGCGCCCGATTCAGAGCCGCGCTGATCACGCCTTGCATCTTTGGCGCTCGCCCCGTCAACAAAGGCGCTGGCCGGTTCCGGCTTCTTTCGCAATGAAGACGACAAACGCTCAGATAATCCCTGCAAACTCGTCAAGCCCGAGCGCGATGTTCAAATTTTGAATCGCCTGTACGGCCGCGCCTTTGAGGAGGTTGTCTTCCGCCGCGACGACGACCGCGGAGACCCCGCCGGCGCCGACATCGAACCCGCCGATGAGAACGCCGGCGCGGCCCGCGCCGTCTTTCAGTTCCGGGGGTTCGTCGCGCAGCGCGATGAGCGGTTCGCTATCGTAATATTCGTGAAAGCGCCGCCTGAGCCCCGCCTGATCAAGCGGCGCGGCGAGAGGAATGTGCGCGGTGACGAGAAGCCCCCTGAACGCCGGATGCACATGCGGAAAAAACCGCACCGCGTGGCCGAGATGGCGCGTCGCCTCGCGTTCGTGATTGTGGCCGACAAGCTTGTAGGGCATCAGATTGTCATGAAGGCGCGCCGGGTCGTTGCGCGGAGAGGGCGTCGTTCCGGCCCCTGAATATCCCGAAACGCCGAACACCGCCGGAACGCCGCCGAGGAGCGGAATGAGCGGCGCGACGCCAAGCTGCATCGCGGTCGCATAGCACCCCGGATTGGCGATGCGCGCCGAACCTTTGATCCTCTCGCGATGAAGCTCCGGCAATCCATAGGCCCAATTGTGGTCGAAGCGCCGGTCGGCGGAGAGATCGATGATGATCTTGTCCGGCGCCGCTTTCTCGATCGCATCGACGAACGGCGCGCCCGCCCCGTCCGGCAGCGCGAGGATGACCGCGTCCGCGCGGCGGCGCGCGACCTCCGCCGGGTCGAGCGCTTCGAAGATGCATTCGTCCTTGTCTTCGGGCGCGATCTCGGAGACTTTGCGCCCGGCGAACTCGCGCGAGACGGCGAAGGCGAGCATGAGCTCGGGATGGCCAGCGATCAAGCGGATGAGTTCGCGGCCGGTGTGGCCGCGGGCGCCGACTAGGCCGATGAGATAAGGTTCCATATTAGTGGTCAGT